>JBCBYL010000028.1:0-26343 GCA_039815855.1 Verrucomicrobiota bacterium | reverse complement strand
TCGAAAGGCTTCTAATTTTTTCAATGATTCGAATTCTATCTTTCTTTTGAACGTTTTCGATTTCCTTCGCCGCGGACTTCTTAATGACGATTTTATAGCTTTCCATCGTCTTTCAGTGATGTGACAAAGGCTTCAAAATCAATCACAGGCTCATTCTCTCTTTCTCTGAATGCCTCAAGGTCTTCAGCGTCTTCAAGTAGGGCAGACCTGACAGCATCATTCACTAGATCTGAGACTGGGGAGGATATCTCAGCAGATTTCATCTTTAACGCCTTGTGTAGATCTTCCTCAAAATAGACGGTCGCTCGCTTCATTTAGACACTAAAACGTCAAAACGCTAAAATGTCAATTCTGTTTGTGAACGTTAATTGTGACCAACTGCTGGAACACTGCCTGCCCGCAGTAGTCTTGGCGAAGGTGGGAAGCGTGTAGGGGATCGGCTGAACTAACCTTGTTCTGCTTTTAATATAGTTGTTGGTTTGTAATATGACCACATACCAGTAATTCCAAGTTTTTTCCTTTTTGCTTCCATACGAATCGTAGTGCTCAAGCCCAAAAAAAGGCCGAAAATGAGTCCTCCGATTAGGGCTGATCCTGGTGAATCTCTCCAAGTCAATAACCACATAGACGTTCCCCAAAATCCACCTGCAAAAACTACGTCCACAATAAGCACTTCCTTTCCTGAGGCATAAAGTGGGGGAGCTACATTTATTCCAAACTTCCAGAGTAAACGATACAAAGGAGGATTGTGTTCTGCCTTTTTTTCTCCGAGAGCTTCGACCTCAGCAAGAAAAGCTTCTCTTTTTTCCTTCTCACTCATTATTTATGCAGAACGTTTGAGGCCCACCACCCGCTACTCGGAGCGCCCCTCCGATTCTGGTCGAGGTTTCAAATCACCCTCCGGCTTCGACTCCGGAGCGGTAGCGGGTTGGTCGGTTCCGTCTTGTTCTGCAGATTGGGTGCTACGTAGCGATTCTCGTATTAACTGAAATCCAGCTTCTACCTTTGAGTAGTCTTCGGTTGCGACCTGAAGGATCAGAAAAATCTGTCTCCCCCCAATCTCTTTGGTTCCATAGAAGCGCTGGTGTGGAAAAGATTCACCAAGCAAGTTAATCTCAAAACCCTCTACAATCCAGCTATAGCCAGCTGTGTCGGGCATGTCAGTAAACTTTGATCTTTCTATCTTTCCGATGAGCGTTTCAGTTGCCGCGCTCTCTGAAAAATCCCTGGCGAATGCTGTAAGATCATCAGCTCCATCCGCCGGGTATGAGTGCAGAATCACCAGAACATCGCCAGGAGACTCAACGAAAAGATAGTGAATCTCTGACGCAGCCGATTCTTCGGTAACCCGCCAATTCTTAGGGTAATCGAAGGTGATGGCACCAGATCGATGAGTTTTCGGTGTTGAAAGATCGGCTTGAGGTTCACCACATCCCGCAAACAGGCTAAGGAATAGGAATCCTGGAAGCAATAGGAGTGGTCTCATTTCAGCAGAACAAATTCTTATGTAAAACTACCTATTATTCCTTGGGTAGTCGAGTTCAATGTCTAGTAGGCTGAAATCTGGTGCTTCACTCATGACATCTTATTCTTCAGGGCTAACTAGGCGGGGTAATTAAAGTTTTTTCCGTAAAATCTCACTTTTTTCTGTACAATCACGTAAAAAGTAAGTAGTTGTTGTGGATGCGTTATCAACCGAACCGGGACTATAGCAGTGACGATGTAGTTCAGACGCCGCTTGGAATGGCGAAGCGCATTGTGGATCACTTTCAGCCTGAGGGGCGAATATTAGAGCCTTGTTCGGGAATGGGCCATTTTCTTAAATATCTGCCCTCCGCGGAGTGGTGCGAAATTAAGCAAGGTCGTGACTTTTTTGAATGGAAGCAGCCGGTGGACTGGATTGTGACGAATCCGCCCTGGAGCCAAATCCGCCCGTTTCTCAACCACGGTATGTCGGTGGCTGAGAACATTGTCTTTCTCATGACTGTAAATCACGTCTGGACCAAAGCCAGGATCCGAGACGTCCGTGAACAGTCCTATGGGATCCGCGAGATCGCGCTCGTGGAAATGCCCCCTGAATTCCCGCAGTCGGGATTTCAGTTAGGAGCAATTCACTACCAGCGTGGTTGGGAAGGCGACATCGCCTTCTCAGACATCTCCAAACCCGTAGGGCCAGCCCGCTCAGGACGTCAAAGGGTTCGTATCGCTGCTTAAGAGCTGACGGGCTCTTTCTTGCGATCAGATAGGGTAACGCCTGTTACCCGCCAGCTTCGTCGGCTCTTACCAAAGGGAGGGTGTTTTTTTGTTTTTCGGCTGACTCAAGATAGGATCAATCAGTGACCGCGGCGGAGACCTCAGCGCCTGTTCAGAAAAAAAGGATGGTTTGATCCGGAATTCGAAACAACAATGGGTTATCTCAACGAAATGAGACGCTATGACAAAAACTGCTTATTCCTCTCTTCTGGTCTTTACCCTTCTACTCTCCTGCGGATCTCCACCGGATGCATCAATCAGTGATGACGGGAAAGAGATAGATCTCCTTGCATCCGGAAACCTCGATGACTGGAACCACGTGCTGGTCGACTCTGAGGTGGAGCAAGAGGATGTCTGGTCTTTCAATAATGCAGGACATCTCATCTGCCGGGGCACCCCACTCGGCTACATCGGTACCAAAGAGAGTTATGAGAATTTTGCTCTCAGCGTTGAATGGAAGTGGTCAGGGAAGCCTGGTAACTCGGGTGTTTTGATGCAGATCCAGAGTGGCGAGCCCCTGCCGACCTGTATTGAAGCCCAGCTCAGGTATCAGTCCGCAGGACGTTTAATGGGCTTAAGAGGTGTTGTTCTGGATGGGGCGGGGCTGGAACTGAAGCAGTCCCCGAAGATTGGAACCATCCATGTCGTTCCCGGGAAGCAGGGCTTCGAGCATGAGGCCGGCGAATGGAATCGGTATGACATCACTGTTAGCGAGGGAAAGATTGAACTGTTTCTTAACGGGGAAAAAGTGAATGAGGCGACCTTACCTGACAGCCAGTCCGGGGCGATTGGTTTTCAATCAGAGGGAGGTGTGATTGTCTTCCGGAAGATCCTGCTTACTTCATTTGATTAGAAAGAGGAGAAAGAGGCAGCGTGGGGCAATCCTTAGAATCTGTTCAGGATTTCGACGGACTCTTTGCGTGAGGGTCACTGTGTTCATTTCGATAGTTTCCTGGAGAGAGCCCGAAGAGATTTTTAAATTCTCGCGAAAAATGGCTGTGGTCGTAGAAACCGACCTGGTGGGCGATTTGACTGATCGTTGATTCAGTTTGAACGAGGATGTGGCTAGCGCGGGTAAGTCGATAGCGGATGAGAAAGCGGGCTGGGGTCTGGCCAAAGACCTTACGGAAACGTCTCTCGAATTGGCTAATCGATAGATGGGCGACTTTGGCGAGTTGTGCTATTTCGAGGGGTTCATGGTAGTGACTGCTGATGAAATCGACAACGGCACTTAAGCGCCGATAAGGCATCAAGGCGTGATCACTCCGGTCTAAATCACGCATGTAACCGACAATGCCGCAGCAATCACCGTCCAGGTCAAGTAGCGGAAATTTACTAGTGATATGCCATGACACGGAACCGTCCGGATTGGCGACCAGTTCGGTTTGATTTAATAGAGGCAGGCGGCTGGACATCACTCTGGCATCATCTTTGATGTAGTGTGAGGTCATATAGCTAGGGAAAAAATCTTCATCTCTTTTCCCGACCAGCTCGGATTCTCCCTCCAATCCCAGCTTTTCCAACTGGAGTGCATTCGCTCCAATGAAGTATCCGTTACGGTCCTTCATGAAAAAGTACACATCATCGAGCGCCGAGAAGAGAGAAAGGATACTGGAGGCAGAAAGTCTGTGGTCAGGGTTCATTGGAATATTACGATGCTTAAAATATACACAAACTTGCTGAAAATTTCCAAGCCATACCTGTACATCATTTGTTATGATCATGATTATATTCTTTCTCATGCGATTTGGATTAAACACATTTATGACCAGTCCGGGCTTCAGTGATTCTGATCTTTCACTGATCGAGACGTTTAAAGAGTACGGAGCGGACGTGATTGAATTAGCGATCGTCGATCCAGCTGAGGTCAATGTATCCATGGTAAAGACGGCATTGATTGAGCATGGGCTGGAAAGGCCAGTGATTTGTGGAGCTTTTGGGAAGGGACGTGATTTACGAGGAACCCATGCAGAGGTTCAGGCGTCTTCAACGTATATTCTAGAGCTCATCCACCTGGCTCAGGAGTTAGGGGCAAAAGTCGTTTGTGGCCCGATGTATTCCGAAACCGGAAGGATTAGCGCCCATACCTGCGAAGAGCGTGAGGCGCAGCTGGAGCAAATTGCGCAGAGTTTACGTCCCTTATGTGGTGCGGCTGAGGAGGCAGGAGTGACTCTGGCCCTAGAGCCGTTAAATCGATTTGAAACGGATTGCATCAATACCTTGGAACAAGCGACGGCATTGATTGAAAGGGTGGATCATTCAGCTCTGAAAATACATATCGATACCTTTCACATGAATATCGAAGAGGCTGACTCTGCGGCTGCGATAATGAAGGCAGGGGATCATATTGGTCATGTTCATGCCAGTGCCAGTCACCGCGGGATCCCGGGTGAGGATCAAGTTCGCTGGGCGGAAATTTTTCACGCTTTGAAGCAAATTGAATATCATGGGGATATGATCATCGAGAGCTTTTCACCTGATAATGAGGTCATCGCTAAGGCCACCTGTATTTGGAGAGACTTATATGAGAGCCCGCAGCAGCTGGCGGTGCAAGGGTTAGAATTCTTGAAGAAGGAATGGGCTGCGCAGCCAGAACTGACATCGGCAGTTTAGAAATGAGTGTTTTGCCAGGTATCGTTGAATATTTGAAAAAGTGGGGAGTCGGTGCTTTAGCCGGGGTGCTGATCCTCTCCTGCACGAAGGCTCAGGAGGAGTTTGTCTCCATGTTTGATGGAGTGAGCCTGAAGGGTTGGGCGGGGGATCCTCAGTTTTGGAGTGTCGAGAATGGAGAAATTGTCGGCCGAACGACTCAAGACAACCCGACACCACACAATACCTTTCTCGTCTGGGATGGGGGCGAGGTGGCTGATTTTGAACTCAAAGTAGAATTCAAAATTCTGAGTGGGAATAGTGGGATTCAATATCGCAGTTTCCGCGTCAACGAAGATCCCTACGTGCTTGGCGGCTATCAGGCAGATTTTTCTGCCGACGGCAAATGGACCGGAGCGGCTTATGGTGAAAAATACAAGAAGATCCTGGCCAAGCCCGGTCAGAAGACCGTCATTGGGAAGACGAATAAGGATCTAACCGTCGTTGCCCAAGTCGGAGATCCTAAAGAAATTTTAGAAAATGTGAAATCCGGTGATTGGAACGAATATCATATTATCGCGATCGGGAACCAGTGCATTCAACTCATTAACGGCGTCATCACTGCGGAATTTTCAGAGAAGGCCGTGCCGCGGCTTGAGATGGGATTGATTGGCCTACAGTTGCACAAGGGACCTCCGATGGAGGTCAGATTCAGAAAGATCAGGATCCGCAAGCTAGACGCAGACGATAAGAAGCGTGTTCTCTTTCTCGCAGGTAAGAAAAGTCATGGCTATATGATGCATGAACATCAGGCGGGCTGTCACCTCCTTGCCCGTTGCCTCCATGAATCTGGAGAGGATGTCGTTGCTCATGTCGTATCGGAAGGCAACTGGCCTGAGAAATGGCAGAACTACGACCAGCCCGACGCCATCGTGATGTATTGTGACGGGTATAAGAGGCATTTAGCGAAAGATCATCAGGATCAAATTCAACGACTGCGAGATCAAGGCATCGGTGTGGCCTGTATGCATTTTGGAGTCGAGGTGGATCCTGAAGAATTAGGGCCTCAATTTCTCGATTGGATAGGTGGATATTTCGAAATCGGCTGGTCGGTGAACCCACATTGGGAAGCTCACTTCCAGGACCTGCCGAACCATCCCGTCGCCTATGGAGTCGAGCCCTTTTCGCTCTATGATGAATGGTATTATCACATGCGCTTTCGTGAGGGAATGGAAGGAATCACACCCATTCTTTCTGCCACTCCTCCGGTTGAGACTCTGCTCATGCGAAAGAAGGATCGTCATCGTGGTTCGAACCCGACTGTTCTGGAAAAGGTGCAGAATGGGGAGCCTCAGGTTTTAGGTTGGGCCTATCAGCGTGTGGATGGAAAGGGGCGCGGCTTCGGGTTCACAGGAGGCCATTATCATGAGAATTGGAAGCATGATGATTTTAGAAAAGTGGTTCTGAATGCGATCTATTGGACAGCAGGAGGCGAAGTCCCGTCCACTGGACTTTTGTCTAGAACGCCTAGTGAAAAAGACATGCTTCTCAACCAGGATTTCCCAGCCCCACCCGAAGGCAAATTGAAGTCGGTTCGGGAGCGGGCAGCCGAGATGAATGAGAAATTGAAGCGATTTGCTGAAAGCAAGACGCAATAAGATCAAAGAAGGAATAATCAATGAAAAGACTCATGCTAATCATGATGATATCGCTCCAGGTCACTCACCTTGAGGCCGATCCCATTAAAGCCCTACTAGTGACTGGAGGTTGTTGTCATGATTATGAAAACCAGAAAGTGATCATTCCGAAGGGAATATCCGAACGCATTAAAGGAGGTGTGGATTGGACGGTCATTCACCAGGGAGGTAAGGCCACTGATGTGATGATCCCCTTTTATCAAGATCAGGAGTGGTCAAAAGAGTATGACATCGTCGTTCACAATGAGTGTTTCGCCAATGTGGCTGATGAACCCTTTGTGCAGGGAATCCTTCAGCCCCATCGTGAAGGCCTTCCTGCAATCGTGATTCACTGCACCATGCACAGCTATCGTAAGGGAGAGGCAAAAACAGATTGGTGGGAATTTTGCGGAGCTCACTCCCAGCGCCATGGCCCCAAGCATCCATTCGAAGTTCAATTTCTCTTGCCGGATCATGAGATCCTCAAGGGTTTGAGTGAATGGAAAACTCCCAATGGTGAACTGTATTTTATTGAGAAAATGATGCCAGGGATGACTCCTCTCGCGGAGTCGAAATCAGAAAAGACAGGCAAGATGGAAACGAATATTTGGATCAATGAATTCGGTGAAAAGAAAACGCGAGTCTTTGGGACCACAATCGGCCATCACAACGAAACGATTGAAGATCCACATTACCTCAATGTCTTAACCAGAGGGTTCTTATGGGCGCTGGGGTACGATATCGATGAATCGTTTACAAAGAAGGACTAGGATGGAGAAAGACAGTATGAATAAAGAATCAAACCGGATTCAACGTCGCCAGTTTCTAAAACAAACAAGCATGGCCGGAGGAGGATTACTGATCCTGCCCAGCGGGACTGTCTTTGGCCAGAACTCACCAAATAATAAGCTCAATATCGCTCTCATCGGGGCCTATGGAAGGGCAAAGGCGCATTACAAGACACTCAGTCATGAGAACGTCGTCGCCATCTGTGATGTCAATCAATTGAGCCTCCCATATGCACAAGAACACTTTCCAAAGGCGAAAGCCTATGAAGACTGGAGGAAGTGCCTCGATCACCCTGGACTGGATGCCGTGTTATGTTGCACTCCGGATCACACACATGCCTTTATTTCTAATTGGGCATTGAATCGTGATCTTCATGTTTACATGGAGAAACCACTTGCGATTACTGTTAATGAAGCGCGTGTCGTCCGTGAGACTTATTTAAAAAAGAAGGAGAAGCTCGCAACCCAAGTGGGGATGCAGAGGCATGCCGGAGCTAACTTCAGAAGACTTCGCGAATGTATTCATGACGGAGTCATCGGTGAGCTGAAGGAAGTTTTTGTCTGGGGAAATCGGAAAATTCCTAAACCCGGATACCTGCCGGGTGGGAACGAAATTCCATCCACTCTGAATTGGGATCTTTGGTTGGGTCCGTCCCCTGAACATCCCTACCACCCGGACTATTTCGATGCTCGCCCCGGTGCCGGCTGTCTGCAGTGGAATATGTATTGGGATTGGGGGATTGGCCAGATGGGGGATATGGGGAGCCATACCATGGATTTGGTCTGGAATGTTCTGGATGCGGGATTGCCTACGAAGGTGAAATCCAAGTCGAAGGAAGCATGCCATCCGGAAGTCACACCGGTCGAACTCACCAGCAGCTTCACGCTGCCCGCAAATGATTGGCGTCAGGAAATTCGCTGCACCTGGTTCCAGGGAGGGGCCATGCCCAATTCACCCAGTAAATGGATCGATCTCAATACCATTGGCCACGGGGCCATGTTTAAAGGAGACAAAGGAATCATCATTTCCGACTTCAATCGACGCATCATCATTCCAGACGGAAAATCAGGCGATATGACATATTATACTCCTCGTTCAGAAGACGAACTCACTGAGGATATCGGCAATTTCCAGCAGCAGTGGACGGATGCATGTAAGAACGGTAAGCCTGCTGAAACTGCCTGTAATTTCGAATACAGTGCCAATATGATCGAGACCATGTGCTTAGGGCTAGTGGCCTTTCGCGCTGGGCAGGAGATCGATTACGATGGAGCTCAAGGAAAAGTGACCAACCTTTCCAGCGCAAATTCGCTCTTAACCAAAGAATACCGCTCAGGCTGGTCGCTGGTTGGGTAAAAAAAGGTTGATGTTTTTTCGAAGGGCAATACTTTCACCTACTCAACCCATTGATCCAGAGTAGCTCAGTGGTAGAGCAGGTGGCTGTTAACCACTTGGTCGTAGGTTCGAATCCTACCTCTGGAGCCCCGATTTCATCGGGGCGGAAAGCAGGATGAGAACCGTGGTTCGAGCGCGGATACCACGAAGTGGCATCTTAAGCGATAGCGTCATGCCGGAACGCCTGACTTGCACAGTTTTCCGAAGGAAAAGAATCCTACCTCTGGAGCCCCGATTTCATCGGGGCGGAAAGCAGGATGAGAACCGTGGTTCGAGCGCGGATACCACGAAGTGGTATTTTAAGCGATAGCGTCTTGAACCAATGGTGGAAAGTTTACTCGCACCCCTCCGCTTCGGCTCCTCGCAGTATGGTAGATTCTTGTCCGAACTCATTGGGCTGTCAGGTTTGATTTGATTACCTGCGAAGCGATTGGAGGAGTTGCTGGACCTGGGGGTTGTCAGGTTGGAGCTGGTTGACGCGTTCGAGGTCGCGCCGGGCGAGGTCACTCTGATCGATCTGCAGATAGAGAGTGGCGCGGGTGTAATAGAATTGAGGGTTCTCCGGCTCGAGTCGGATGGCCTGGTTGATGGCCTGGATGGACTCATCAGGACGTCGCATCTGGCTCTTGGTCAGTGCGAGGTTATACCAGGCCCGCGAAAAGTCAGGATCGAGTTCGACTGCTTTGTTCAATGATTGGTGGGCTCCCTGAATATTGCCGGATTCTGCCAGAGAGAGAGCCAGGTAGTAGTGCAATCCCGCGATTTCGGGATTGGATTCAATTCCCTGTTTAAGGATTTTCATGGCAGCGGCCTGGTTTCCCTGAATACTGCGCATGACGGCTAGCTCACTGTAGAGAGGCCAGCTATAGGGATCCCACTTGATGGCTTTCAGATACCATTCTTCTGCCTGGCGTGATTTTCCTTCCAGAAAAGCAAGTTGTCCCAGTCGAGCGGCTCCGCTGGGTTGATCGGCATGGATCATGAAGTAATTCATGACTTCCTCGGGCAGTCCGACTTTCTCTTCTTGAATGAGTCGCTCACGCAAAGCCCAGGCGGCGTCGATTCTGACTAGCCGGACAGGATCATTGAGCAGAGGCAGAAGTGATGGATGATAGTCAGGATTTTCTCCGAGGCTGCGAACGGCAGCCGCACGCACGACCGGATCCTCATGTTCGAGATAGTCTCTGGCTAGGGAGATAGCAGACTCATCCAGTGCGAGATTGTTCGCCAGTTCAACCAGGGTGGCCTGCCAAAAGGGGATCTTTTCTTTCTCACGGGCAAATTGAACGAGTTCAGGAATGACTTCGACTTCACGATCATAAGCACGTGCAATGAGAAGGGCACGCTCACGGGTATCGCGCTCCATCCGTTCGCCATACCATTTTTCGGTCCATTCCAGGGCCCACTCAGGAGACTCATCGGTATGACATTTATTGCAGGCGTTGGGGACCTTGTGCTTCACGGTCAGGAGCGGGTCAGGAATGTGATATCCATGATCCCGCCGTGGATCGCGCTCCATATAGTAAGTTTGGGTCATGTGACAATCGACACAGGAAGGGCCTCCATCATTGACCGAGGGGTGGAAGCTGTGTGCGATTTCACTCACAACCGGTGCAGCCACTTGTTTTTCATGCTCGGTCCAGAGGACTCCGCTCCCCGGTCCGCCTCCATTGGAGTGACACTTCATACAAAGGGCATTGTTCTCGATCGGCAGGGTCAATTCGTAGCTGTGGGCATCATGACAATCGAGACAATGAACACCGGAGTGCCCCATCGTGCTCATAGCGAAAGAGGCATGGACAAAGACTTCATCGCGGATTTGTCCGTCCGGATAGTAGAGTCCCAATTCCGCCGGAGTGGAAACCCGGAAGTGATCATTGTATTTGTCTCCGACCCGGAAATCGAGAGTGAGCTCAGAACGGCGACTATGGCAACTTGCGCAGTTATCCTGGACTAACTGATAATCGATGCGCGGCACGGGTGCGCTTGGATTTTTCAAATGCGCTGCCATGTCACTATGACATTGAGTGCAGGAGATTCCCATCTGATCCCATTTAGAGGAAAAGGAATCGTTCTCGATCTCGTAGTTTTTCTGGAATCCGGTCATATGACACCAGGCACAATTTGAGTTCCAGGTATTGGCACGGTTTGACCAGGACCCCCATTCATCAGGGCGACGGTTTTGATCGCCATAGACATTGAACCATTCTTGAGTCTCAGGTTCCCAGGCGAGGTCGGTGGCTTGCCAGCGGCCTCCGGGGAAGGGGATGAGGTACTGGTGCAGCGGGTCGTAGGCCAGAACCATATCGGGATAAAATGATTGAAGATCGCCTTCCGGTCCCAGAGTTTGAATCAATGGTGCCCCGCGATCCTTTTTCATGACCGAAGGAGTTCCCGCGATCTCCAGCTTAAAGGTGTCATGGAACGCTTCCTTATCTTTACCGGGATCGAGGAGACGATTGGCAAGGTGATGATGCGAGTTGGCCCAGCCTTCGTGGGCTTCCTGGTGGCAGGAAATACACTGAAGATCATGAATGGCTCCGGGGCGGAACCCTTCTGCTACCTGATCTGGAATTTCGCGGTACCCGCGTGGTGCCATCAGAATAGCCCAGACGAACCAGGCGATACCCAGAGCAGATAAACAGCCCAACAAAACGAAAAGACGGATCGATCCGCTTTGACTCGTCGCTCCCTTCAATCTTTTCGAACTTTCACCATACAAAGGACTTTACCCAAATAAAAAAACTGACCTGCTTTTAGTTTTGCCTCAGAAATTGCGCTTCCACCTATATAGCTACCATTGGTGGAGTCATTATCAACGATGAAGAGTTCCGTGCCTCTGAGTTGGATCTGACAATGTCTCCGAGAAATGGACTGGTCGTGAATGACCATCTCACAATCATCTGTTCGTCCTACCCATAGGGGCTCGTGCCTGCCTGCGTCGATGTAGATGACCGCGATGTCAGCTTTGTTATCGACGCCGGGAGTAAAGGTTCGTGGCTTGTAGCCGTTGCCATTGTTGTTTTCTGCGTAGGCCTCCGAAGCAGTCTGACTGGAGATTTTCTCGGTTTCGGCAGTGAGTGCTCCCGGTAGAGTGTCATCTGGAATCGTCATGGTGGCATCTGATTCCGGTGCAAATTCTTTTGGGTCATTGAGAGGGGAGTGTGAGGTTCCGGCTAAAATGACTTCATTCGGGATGACGAGGCCGTCGTCTGCTTTTGGGGTCAGATTCGGTCTAATCTCAAAACGGGTAGATGGCGCGGTAAGGATTTCCTTCCAGTGATTTCGTGCGGCTTTATTAAGCAGGCAGAATCTCCCTTGTTGGCAAAGAAACTCGGCGGTACCCAAAGGAGAGATCAAAGTCAGAAGGTATTCTTCTTCCTGTGCTGCTAATGTTTGAATGAGCTGGTGGCCGATTTTATCCATTTCTACGGCTTTTAGAATAAAATGTCTGAAGCTATGAGCAACATCAATCTGTCAGATTTGTGTTTCTTCTGACAAACGTTTTACAGATCAGTTGATTGCCAGTATTCGAAAAGTCGTTAGTTTGTTCGCCATGGAAAGCAGCAACGATTGGGCGGAGAAAATTCGCCAGGAGGTTGGAAAGACCGTCATCGGTCAGGAATTAGTAGTGGAACGTTTATTGGTTGCCCTGTTGGCAAACGGTCACGTTCTCTTAGAGGGGATGCCGGGTTTAGCGAAGACACTGCTCGTGAAGAGTCTTGGTTCGGCGTTAGGGGTTCAGTTTGAGAGGATCCAGTTCACCCCTGACCTTCTTCCCAGTGATGTGGTTGGGACGATGATTTACCAGCCGGGGGATGGAAGTTTTTCGGCTCATCTTGGGCCTGTTTTTGCCAATCTGGTTCTCGCGGATGAGATCAACCGATCGCCGGCGAAGGTCCAGAGTGCCCTTCTCGAAGGCATGCAGGAGCGGCAAGTCACCATTGGAGGTCAATCCCATCAACTCCCGTCACCTTTTTTTGTTATGGCCACCCAGAACCCGGTTGAGCAAGAGGGAACGTATCCGCTCCCTGAAGCACAGGTCGACCGGTTCCTCTTCAAACTGTTGGTTGAATATCCCAGTTATGAAGAAGAGCGCACACTCATGAACCGTTGGGGGAAGGTGACTGAGAAGCCAGAAATAGAACCGATTTCCACTGGTGAAGAACTACTGGCAATACGTGAAGAAGTGGATGCCGTTCATCTCTCTGAAGAAGTTCAGACCTATATTCTCGATCTGGTTCGAGCAACCCGTCAGGATGGAACGGTAGAAAGTGTGAAAAAATACTTCAGTTTCGGGGCCTCTCCACGCGCCTCATTGGCCTTGACGCAAGCGGGCCGTGCCTTGGCCTGGCTGCGGGGATCAGACTTTGTCAGTCCTTCACACATCCAGGATTTATATCTCGATGTGATGAGGCACCGGGTAGGCCTGACCTATGAAGCAGAAGCGGAAGAGATTCGCTCAGATGAAGTACTTCAAGACGTCTTACAATCTGTGCGTTTGCCCGGCCCGGTAGAAGCTTAATTTTGTTCCTCTTCCATGACACCACTGTCATTTCGTGATCAGCCGCTAGGCCTCCTGAAGAAGCTGGATTGGCGCGTGCGCCATGCCGCCGACAGTGTCTTGTCTGGGGAGTATCGTTCCACGTTCCGAGGAAAGGGAATGGAATTCGATCAAGTCGTTCCTTATGAATTTGGTGACGACGTCCGTGATATTGACTGGAACGTCACCGCGAAATTAGGTGAACCTTACCGGAAAAAATTTATCGAAGAGCGGGAAGTCACGATTCTTCTTATTTTCGAAGATTCGCCCTCCCTTCAGTTTGGGTCCGTGGAACGGACCAAAAGAGAGGCGCTTCTGGAATGGGCTGCTTTAATCGCTCTTTTAGCGACCATGAACCGGGACCGCTTTTCGATTCTCTATGCTGGGCCTCAGGGGACCTGGTTTGAGAAACCGGCACGTAGTCGTGGCACGATTCTTTACAACACAGCGAAATTAATGGAGCAACCGGAAGTGGAATCCAGTTCAGCACCAGTAGAGATTCCGTGGAAATTTATTGCGCGTGCGGTGCCTAGAAACAGCATGCTGATCTGGATGGGAGATTTTCCTCCCGGGTCAGAACCTGAATCCTGGCCAGCGATCAGGAAACGTTATCAAACCCTGGGAATGAGAATTGACGATCCATGGGAGCGTGCCCTTCCAGAAGGGATGGGCGCACTTTGTGCGTTCGATCCGGTTACTCAGGAAATGGTCTTACTGGATCCGACCAGTAGTCGTGATCAACAACGGCACCAGCAGTGGAAACAGGAACGGGATTCACAATTTCAGAAACTGTTTCCCGATCCGTATGGACGACTGGCCTTATCGAGTGAAGCCGACTTACTAGATGGGATGGTTCAATTTTTCAAAAAACGAATGATCCGGAGGGTGCATTGATGCAGTGGGGAGCGTGGCAATTTGCGAACCCGGAGTGGCTCTGGGCTCTCTTGGCGATACCAGTCTTTTTCTGGCTGCGCCGGTTTCGGCAGGTAGCTGCCTGGGTGGTGCCTTTTGCCTCGCGTTGGCATGGAGGAGCAATGCTCTCCAAAAGTGCTTGGACCCAGGTGATGATGACCTTAGGAGCTATTCTGTTGATCCTCGCGCTTTGCCGACCTCAGATTGTTGAGCAGCGACGTGAAACTCAGGTTCGCGGTTATGACCTCATGCTCGTGCTTGATCTTTCTGGAAGCATGCTCTTTGTCGATGGCTGGAATAATAACCCGCGTCTGCAGGCGAACCGCTTACAAGTCATCAAACCGGTGATCGAGGCATTTATTAATGAGCGTCCGAATGACCGGATTGGAGTGGTCATTTTTGCCGGTGAAGCCTACACCCTTTCGCCTCTCACGTTTGATCATGATTGGCTACGTAAGCAACTCGGCCGGATGGAGGTGGGATTAGTAGGATCGACCAGCACCGCGGTTGGAGATGCGTTGGCCTTAGCTTTGGGCAGACTCAATCAAGACCAGCGCACTGTCGACGGGCAGAGGCAAGGTGCCTTTGTTATCCTTCTGACCGACGGTGAGAGTAATGCTGGACTGCTAGAACCCCGTGAAGCTGCTGAGATTGCTGTGAAGCGAGGCATTCCTGTTTTTCCCATTGCAGCAGGAACGGACCAATTCTGGGCGCCAGACCCGCGCGGGGCCAGATATGGCTATATGAGGCAACAGAGTAGAATGGACTTTAGTGCACTTGAGGAAATTGCAGAGATGACCGATGGAATTTATCTGAGAGCAAAGAATAAAGAATCGATTGCGCAGGCATTTGAGGCAATTAACCGGACTCAGAGGATTGAGTTTGATTCATTGGATTATCGACTGACAGAAGAGAGGTTTAGCTGGTTGGCGGTTCCTTCCATACTTTGTTTTCTGAGTAGCCTGGTACAACCTGCCTTGCTCTTTTCCAAACCTCAGGAGGTGATGGCATGACTTGGGCAGAACCGATGCTCCTTTTTTTGGTCATGGTTCCTCTCGGTTTTCTGGTGTGGGAAATGCTTAACCAGCAGCGTCATGGGCCAGGCCGGACAGCCATGCCCTCGAGGATGAAGCTGATTGACCATGCGATGGGCCAGGGGCGCGCTCATCGTTCTGTTCCGCGCCGAAAGATTTACTTCTGGCTCGCGGTTGCTTTTCTCATCATTGCCTTAGCCCGACCTCAAGTGGGATTTATTGAATTGCCCGTTTTTAAAAAATCACGCCAGGTCCTCATTGCTCTCGATGTTAGTAAAAGCATGCTTGCCAGTGATGTGACTCCCTCACGCCTGGAGCGGAGCCGCCTTCTAGTTGAGTCTCTCCTGGATGAATTGAACAATGAACAGGTTGGCTTACTTCTCTTTGCCGGGAGTTCCTTTTTGCAATGTCCATTAAGTTCAGATTACGAGATCCTAAAAGAATTCTTACCTGAAGTGGGACCTGAATATCTTCCGCAAGGTGGGACCGATTACGGCAGAATGATGCAAGCTGCATTGGAAGCCTTCTCCACCACTGGAAACGCAGATCGGTTTCTGATTGTACTCAGTGACGGTGAGAGTCTCGACGAAGGCTGGAAGCGACTGATCCCCGAATTTCAGGAAGCGAATATCAGGACGATTGGCTTAGGGGTGGGCACCCGAGAAGGCGCCATTGTACCAGATCCGGACGGCGGCTTTATTAAACAGGAATCCGGTGCCGCGGTGCTCTCTCGCCTGGAGTCTGCCACCCTCGAGGAGCTGGCGAACCAGACGAATGGCCGCTACGTAGAAGCAGCTCGTTGGGTCGATTTAGGACAACTGGTTCAAGCCACGGTGGAATCGGGGAAAGCTGGTGATTATACCGAACAATCAGAGCGCGTCCCTCTGGAACGATTTCAAATTCCTCTGGCAGTGAGTTTATTTTTCTTTCTGATGTCTCTCTGGCGTGAGGTTCCTGTGCGCCCGCGTTTGAAGAAACTCAGCCCAGAGCTAACTCCTCTCGGAAATGAGGAGCAAGAAGAAGTAGAAACGAAATCGCAAGTGCCGCCGCCTTTACCGGTGGGTCTCGTCATGATTTATTTCGGGTTCCTGGCTACGGGAAGCTATGGGCAATTGCCGAATACTCAGGATCCGTTAGCGAATTTGACAGCGGCAATTACGAGCCTGAGTCAGAAAGATCAACTCGATGCAATCGACTTGGCAGGACTGGCACAGTCGACCATCAAGGCTGGGCAACAAGAAATGGGTTCGGACTTCCCAAAGGGGGCCATCTACGATGCGATTGATGCGGTGCAGGCGGGGAGGAAACTCGATGCCTCTGCAGCACCTTGGGATCAACTTCAAGCACAGCTTGAGCAACTCCTGGAAGATCCGCCTGAACAGGAAAACCAGCAACAGTCCCAAGATCAGGAAAATCAGGAAACCGAAGACCATCAGGAGAATCAGGAAAATTCTTCATCGTCAGAATCAGACCAAAGTCAAAACGAGTCATCAGATGAATCTGATCAGAAGTCTGAGGACTCTGACCAGAAGGGTGATGACAGTGAAGACCAGAACAATGAAAATTCTTCAGAAGAGAATGAAGCAGATGGAAAAGAAGACGATGAATCGGAAGGCTCGAATGAAAATACCGAAAGTCAAAATGAGAATCAGCCATCCGGTGCAGAGAATGAGGCCCCTGAAATGAACCAAGATGAATCCGCTTCGATGGGGGATCTGGCTGAAAATGAAGAAGACTCCAAGCAAGAGAAAGCGGAGGAGGTGGAGGAAACGGAGAGAGAGCAAATGCCACCGGAAGAAAGTCAGCAACTCGGAGGAGGCTCTTCTCAAGGATCTACCCCGCTTGAAGAAATCGAGGACCCTGAAATGAGGCGACTTCTTTCCCGTGCAGAACAATTGAAAAACGCAGATAATCCTGGCCTCATCTTCCAAAGAATGTCTGGTGATGAGAAGCCTCCGACAAGAAAGGGGAAAGACTGGTGATACGATACAGCTTTTTCTATCTCATCTTACTGACTGTTTCACTTCAGAGCCAAACCGTGCGCTGGAATCCGACGAAGAGCAATGTAGATATTTCTACAAGTTTTCAGCTTCAGCTTATTTTTCAAAATTGTGAGCCGAAGGATCAATTCAGTATGCCACCTGTTGATGGACTGATGCTGATGGAGAGGGGAGTTTCAAGACAGGTCAATGTCATCAATTTCAAGATGGAGAAATCCATTGTTTATAATTTTGCTGCCCGTCCAACCCGCGAAGGAACAGTCAAAATTCCTGAAATGACGATTGATACCTCTGAGGGGCAACTCACTATTCCAGAAGCTGTTTTCCGGGTGAGTAATGCAACGAATGCTCCGACACCGCCTGTTCCCCAACAGGGTAATTCTTCGACAAGAAGTCCCGGCTCAGCCGATCTCCTTTTTTCGCGTCTCACCATCGAGGACGGAGTGCTTTGGAAAGGGGAGGTGGCAGAGGTGCAGTATGACATTAAGGGGGTGAGTTCAGTTTTTCAGGGCGTGGCTAGCTCTCCTGAATGGGAGCCCTCCCAACTGGTTTTTGGAGGTTGGGATGAAGACATTTCCGAGTTCAACGAAAATATCGATAACCGGAATTACCGGGTAGGGCGGTATACGAGTAGAGTCTTAGCCGATGAAGTCGGGGTATTTGATGTGCCCCCAGTGGAGCAGATTGTCATTCTGAGGTCCCGAGGATCTGGTATCGCTACCTTTGATCGTTTCTTTGGTCGTCAGGAGAGAAGGCGCTTAGTGAGTGATTCGACTAAAGTCAAAGTCAAGGACTTGCCGGAAAATGCGCCATCCTCATTCACAGGAGCGGTCGGCCAATTTGAAATCGAGCAGGATATAGTGCCTCAAGAGAGGGTTCGTGTTGGCGATCCAATTACTTGGACGGTTCGGATTAAAGGAAAGGGAAATTGGCCGATGGAAATTCGCTTACCTGTCCGATCTGTTTCTAAGGATTTTCGTGCCATTACACCCGATTCGAAGATGATCCTCGATGAAGGTTCAGAGTTTTCCGGTCAACTCTCCGAAGATGTGGTTCTCATTCCGGAGAAGGCTGGGACCTATACCTTAGGTCCATTGGAATGGAGTTATT
The DNA here is from genome assembly GCA_039815855.1 of Verrucomicrobiota bacterium. Classification (GTDB taxonomy): domain Bacteria; phylum Verrucomicrobiota; class Verrucomicrobiia; order Methylacidiphilales; family JBCBYL01; genus JBCBYL01. The sequence continues at coordinate 8,042 of JBCBYL010000028.1, read as the reverse complement.
TCGAGCCTGATTCCGGAGCTTACAAAACGATCACTCTGCCTTCTGTCACATTAGAGATTGAGGAAGCCGATCCTTCCGTGGCTAGAATTCCAGCGGTTTCTGGTCCAGTGTCTGAGCCTCGATCCTTTCCTGACAACCAAGTGCCTCCTCGCTCAGAGAAGAATCTTACGCCTGATCAAATGTTGCCACGTGAATTGAAGTCCAGCTCTGGCGGATTGATGACTCCCTGGAGCCTGACTCTATGGCTCAGCCTCTGTTCGCTCCCCATCCTGAGCATGTTGGGTGTTTGGCTTTTCTTTTCGCGTCGGCACGCGCCGCAGACGGATCGACTCAGGAAACAACGAAGCGCGGCTCAAGAAATCACCAACTTACTCAGTGGTGATCAGGGCCAATCTGACCCTCTTGAAACCATTCGCAGATGGAGGAGGCTGACCTGTGAGCGTTGGAAAATTTCATCTCCAGTGCCTCAGGATAGTGAGATCCATTCCGAAATCCTGACTGCCGGGTTTGATTCAGAAACAGCAGAGCTGTGGGCCAGTCTGTGGAGTGAAGCGGAGGCGGCTCTCTATCATGCGGACCAAGTCATCCCAGAAGACTGGATGAGCCGCGCCCGCCAAGCTGCTCTTGATGCGCCTGTCTCTTCATGTGGCTGGTGGCAGGCGTTCTATCCCAGGAATCTCTTTCCGATGACGCTCATCCTCTTCTTAGTAGCCCTTTCACCTTTGCAGGCCGCTGAGATAGAGGCCGCTTATCAGAAAGGTGACTTTGTCGGTGTCGAGGAGAACCTGCGGAAAGAACTTTCTCAGGACAAAGGTGACTGGGAGGATTTCTATAATTTGGGTCTAGTGAATATCCAACAAGCGGATTGGTCAGAGGCTGCAGCATTCTCACTTGCGGCCTTTTTACAGGAAAGCGAAGAAGACGTCCGCTGGAACGCGCGATTAGCAAGGAATCAATCCGGAGCGGTCTTAGCGATTCTGGACGCGCCTCTGATTTTCGTCTGGCTCTCACCTGCTGAATGCCAGATCGGGGCTTTAATCATGATCACCTTGAGTGCTCTCTTTTTCATCCTTTGGATCTGGAGGCGTTACTGTCTCGATTCGAAATCAGTGCTCTCCCGGTTCAGTCTGATTGCGCTCATTCTTTCCGTCTTAGGCCTGGTTTACAGCATCACATCGTATCTGAATTACGAGAAGTGGTCTGACCCTGATGTGGCCCTCATTGTAGACGATGTCCCCCTGAGATCGATCCCCTCTGAAGTCGATGAGCAGACTCAGAGCGCCTTACCGGCAGGCACAGGAGCGGTGATCAAAAAAGAATTTCTCGGATGGCGTCAGGTCCGGCTCGAATCCGGCCAGGAAGGTTGGGTTCGAAAAGAGTCGCTCATCCCACTCTATGGGTCGGATGAGCCCTGAGGCGGATTGATACTCAAGTTGAGCAGTCGGCAGGTAAGCTTGCAGCTGCCGAATCCGATTCGCATCGGCCGGGTGCGTGCTCAGAATTTCCGGAGGCTTGCCTCCGTTTTGAGATGAAAAATCTCGCATTCGTTCCCACACCTCTACGGCCTCAGCAGGATCATATCCGGCGCGGGCCATATAGAGCATCCCGATTCGGTCTGCTTCATATTCATTGTCTCGACTAAAAGGGAGAGTGAGCCCGACTTGTGTCCCCAGGCCCATCCCGGCCAGAATCTGAGGCCGGTAATTCGAATAATTTTCCTGAGTCGTAGCCAGTCCAATATCGAGAGCGGTCATTCCGGCCTGAATCGCCATTTGTCTGGAGATGCGTTGACCACTGTGCCGGAGAGTAATATGAGCGATCTCATGCCCGATGACCGCAGCCAGACCGGCCTCGGTCTTCGTGATCGGAAGAATCCCGGTGTGGACTCCGATTTTTCCACCGGGTAGAGCAAAGGCGTTGGGGGTCGGATCATCAAAAACCACGACTTCCCATTGTGCGTTGGAAAGATTTGCATGAGGAATGAGACGGTTCGCCACTCTCTTCACGAGGGCATTCGCCTCAGGATCTTGAGAGATCTTCATACCGGTCTTTAAGTCATTAAATGCGGCAAAGCCCATTTCCGCTTCCTGCTGTGGTGAAGTCAGGATGAATCGCTTTTCACCTGTCTCGGAGATGGTTGCGCAGGCAGCAATGAGAACAGTGAGAATCGAGAGCACGCCGAAGAGTAATCGTGATTTCATACTAATGACTTAAGCAAACAGACTAAAATCGCCAACCGTAAAGATACCCAATGAGGGACGGAGGCACCACCTTCCCTCGTGGAGGAAGTTAAATCCCGGTTAAGTCGTAGGACTGGAGGGCGATGCGGAGATCGACGTCCGGGCGCAGGTGAATCGTCTGCCATCCCATTTTGGAGGGGGTCAGAATATTTTCTTCCCGGTCATCGATAAAGAGGGATTCATATTTATCCGCTCCCATCTTTTCCAGGGCGTGATGATATATGGATGGGTCCGGTTTCATGGTACCGAACTGATAAGAATAAATCCGTTCTCGAAAGAGATCAAAGAGGTCATAGCGCTCCTCCAAAAAACGAATGTGTGCATCAGACGTATTCGAGATCATTGCTAAGGGGTAGTATTCTGAGAGTTGGCGAGCTAATTGAATATGTTCTTCAAGTGGTGAAAAAATATCCGACCAAATATCGATGAGTTCTTCGCTACTGCCCTGAAATTCAAAGAGGTCCTTTAGAGTCTGGAAGAATTCCGGTGTCTCGATCCGGCCTGATTCGTACTCATTGAGCAAAGGCTCAGCTTGCGGAGTTTTTGCTTCAATTTCCTCAGAAGAAAGGGTGGAGTTCTGGGACATTTTGTAGAAGGCCAGGTTGAAATCATAATCAACAAGGACTTTGCCGAGATCAAAGAAGATGGTGCTAATTTTCATAAAAAGTTAGAAATAAGAATTCAGAACGAAGAAGTGAAAGTTAAACTTCATCCTAACATCATGAGGAATTTATTTATTTGATTCAAACCTACTCCTTCCCATGTTTCTTTGCAGTCTTAATGCTTGTGACTAATATGGAGATGAGCTCGTTGATTTCCATCTTTAGCGGGTTGATTTGTTGATTGGTTACAAGTTCAGCTTCTTCCAATAGCTCGAGCCAATATTTTACTTCCTCTGCCTCTTTGAGACAAATGCCCATCGTTGAAATGAATTCGGCCTTGGAGCGTGCCCGCTTAGTTTCGCGGTAGTTTGCTCCAATCGAAGTGCCGGATCTTAGAATTTGGCGCGAAAGAATAGCTGCTTCTTTAGATGATCCGTTTAAAAATGCTGAAAGTTTAATGATACGGAGCGCAAATTCCTTTGTTCTTGTTTCAAGGTCCTTCATTCAGACTTCTTCATTCTTCATTTTTAATTCTGCATTTACTCAAGCTTTTTGCGTCCTTCCAGGGCGTGGGCGAGGGTGGCGGAGTCTGCGAACTCCAGTGGTCCGCCGACGGAAATGCCAGTAGCGAGCTGAGTCACCGTCACGGAGGACTCTCTTAATTCGTTAAGGAGATAAAGGCTGGTGGTTTCGGCACGCACATCTGCCCCCAGAGCGAGGATCACTTCACTAAATGATTCCTTCTGAATACGCTCTTTGAGTGATTGGATGCGTAAGTCTTCTGGTCCGATTCCGTCCAATGGAGACAGGACTCCGCCTAGAACATGATAGTAACCGCGAAAAGCCTGACTTCTTTCAATAACAAGGACATCAGCAGGATGTTGCACGACGCAGAGTGGCTGGCCCAGGCGCTGTTGATCCTGGCAAATAAGGCATAAGTCAGCCTCCGCAAAGAACCCGCAACGAGTGCAGGGCCGGATGCAGTCCCTCGCTTCACGAATCGCGTTCGCTATTTCATGAGCAGACTCCGGTTCATGATCGAGGAGGTGAAGAGCCAGTCGTTCAGCACTACGCGCCCCGATCGAGGGTAATTGCTTCAAACTGTGGATTAGTCTTAAGACCGCCGGAGGGTAGCTAGACATGGAAGGCAGTAATGGCTCTAGCCAAGCCCGGGGATGCCCATGCCCGAGGTGAGGGAGCCTAGTTCCTTCGCGGCCGCTTCTTTCCCTTTACCCACCGCATCCTGCACTGCGGTCAGAACGAGATCTTCCAGTAATTCCGGATCGTCAGCGGCATCCTTGATGACCTCAGCAGAGATAGAAATCGACTTGAGGTCACCGTCACCGCTGGCAACAGCTTTCACGGCACCACCTCCTGCTTCTGCTTCAAAGTTCTTATCTGCGAGCTCTTTCTGAATGCGTTGGGCATCGGCCTGCATCTTCTGAGCCTGTTTCATCATTTTGGCTATATTCATATTGAGTCCTTGTGGTTCAGTTTATGTTAAATGCTACCAAGTTACTTTTGCTTAATATCGACGATACGTGCTTCAAAGGCTTCCATCGCGCTCCGGATAAGGGGGTCATTTTCAAAGTCAGCCTGACTGAGTTGGGAACTGTTCCCTGTTTTGGCTTGTGGTTCTTCTTTGTTGGATAGGTCCTGATCTGAAGTGGAACTTGGTTCTAAAGGAGCTTCTTCACGTTCTTCAAACTGGATGGTGATCCGGGTGCGGGAGCCCAGACGTTTCTTTGCCTCTTTTTCGAGTTTTTCAAAGGCAGCGGAATTCATTAATGCCTGATAGATCGATTTGCTAGCCACCATTTTGAGAACGAGCTGATCGCTTTCATAGCTGACGAAATCACAGGCATCCAAGCCCCGGCGAATGACTAAATCTTTACTCTCATGAAAGAACTTCTGCAGGTCCTGCCAGACTGTGATCGGGTCTTGAGAGAATTTCGATTCAGTGGGCTGCGGCTGAGGTTCAGTTTTTTTTGGTGCGGTAGCCTGCGCGGGTTCTGATTTTACGATAGGCTTTTCCTGAGTTTTAGTCTGGGCAGGACTGGGGCTGGTTGTCGGGATGATATCGCTTGGCTGAGGGATAGGTTTCCCGTTTGCGAGGGCGTGGATGACTTCTTCAATTTGCACCCGCTCTCGTTGTTGCGTCATGCGTAGAATAGCGATTTCAAAGAGCACTTCTTTGACAAGGGCAAAGCGAATCTTCTCCTCCAGTAGAATGAGTTCATCAATGAAGGCGAGCACGACTTGTTGAGAGGGCAGGGGTTGTCGATCATGAAAGTATTTAAATTCAACTTCGTCGAGGTCTCCCTGCGCGGTGGCCGGTGAAACGATGAAGACGAGCAGATTGCGAAAATAGCGCAGGAGTTCCTGCGAGAGGCGGGTGAGTTCCTTGCCCCGGCTGACAAGTTCTCTGACCTGGTGGAGTGCCTCCTCGGAGGCTCCTGCCTGAATCGCTTCGGCAAGAAGGCGGACGTCACGACTACTCGTGAGGCCAAAGACTTCAAGCGCATCGGCCTCAGTGATGGTATTGCCGCAGAAGCTGATGAGCTGATCAAAAGCGGATTCTGCATCTCGCATTCCGCCTTCTGCATTTCTGGCAATGAGGCGGAGGGCTTCAGGCTCGATTTGGATCTTCTCGGCATCAGCTATTTTTTGGAGTTGAGCCGTAATGTCGTGGTCTGAGATGCGCTTGAGGTCGAAACGCTGACATCTTGATAAAATCGTGGCCAGGACCTTATGGGGCTCTGTGGTGGCGAAGATGAATTTCACGTGAGCGGGGGGCTCTTCTAATGTCTTGAGCAGGGCATTGAAAGCCGCTTGCGAGAGCATGTGCACCTCATCGATGATGTAGATTTTGAATTTCCCGCTGGTCGGTGTGTATTGCACGTTATCCCGTAACTCACGGATCTGATCGACATTGTTATTTGAGGCGCCGTCGATTTCGAGAACATCCATGCTGCGGCCTTCGGCGATTTCGCGGCAGACATCGTCCTCAGGATTAAAGTCAGCACTGGGGCCTCCGGGAGCATTGAGAGCCATGGCTAGAATACGAGCGGTCGAGGTCTTACCAATTCCTCGCGGTCCGACAAAAAGAAAGGCATGTGCAATACGATCTGTTTCGATGGCGTTCCGGAGTGTCCGCACGACATGATCCTGGCCAACAATTTCATCAAACGTTTGCGGACGGTATTTACGGGCAAGAACCTGATAGGCCATATCCGAGAAACATACGCTGGGAATGCCTCTTGGAAATCACTTTTTCCTTCCGTCCACCTCTAGTTCTTGTAAGTTCGCTGTGATGGGGCGTTTAAGGATCACTTTGCTCACCTTTCTATTCATCCTGGTTGTGGGAGTTGCAACTGGCGATGCCCAAAGCCGTCAAGTTCTCTGGTACCAAGAGATGGAAGTAGCGCGTCAGGCGGCGGAAAAGGACGGTCTACCTATCCTTTTGTTTATTACCTATTCCGGGCATAACGATGAAGACATTCGCCTGCGTGGAGATGTTTTTTCGTCACCTGAATTTGTTGAATTCGCTCGCAAGCGCTTAGTGCTCCTGGAAACCGATTTTGCCTCATCAGGCTCATCCGATCTAAGTCGGATGCAAGCCAATCGACGAATGGCGAAGAACCTGAAGGTGAATACCTTTCCCGCCCTTTTCTTACTCGATCATTTCAAGGGAAAAACAACCCGTATTCCCCATGAAGGAAAATCCGAGAAATCCCTCATTGCCAGTATCGAGTCGATTTATTTTGATCAACCGATGAAGTAATTTTGGCTGAGCGACGTCTAAACCTTGTGTTTCGGGCCGGGGCCATATTCATCACATTCATCTTATCCAGTGTCATCGGGCAGGCCGATGAGCCATGGCGAGACGGTGAGCAGCTGCGGTATGAGATTCATTGGGGCATGTTTGTCGCCGCCGAAGTCAATTTTACTGCGAAGAGCCAATCCCATGATGATCTTCCCTCTTGGTCATTTCAACTAGACCTCAAGTCAAGAGGAGTCGTGGACTCGCTTTATCCGATGCAGAGCTCCTTTCTTTCCGCCCAGCAGTCAGCACCCTGGCGGTCCGTACTCTTTACCGCTCATCGAAATGAGAATAAGAGAGAGAAAAAATACCGGACTGAGATCAATTATGTTTCTCAGGAAGGTTCATTTGAAAACAAGACCGATCAGACGAGTGAGCAGTTTGCTTTTGAAGAAGCTGCTCTCGATGATTTGCTTTCTTCCCTCTACACGCTTCGCCGACATCCATGGGAAGAGGAAAAGACCTGTAAACTGACCCTCTATGAGGACCGTTCTCTCAAACAGGCGGAGGCGCGCTTAATCGAATTGACCAATGAAAAAGATGAGAATGGTCGCCGACACCCTTGCTTCCTCATAGAGGCAAGGGAGCAGGGAGAACTTGAAGAAGGGAAGCGTCGCGTCGTCAGTCGGATTTGGATCACCCGCGATGCCCGCCGGATCCCTCTCCGCGCCGAGTGCCAGGTCCGGTTCGGTACCTTCCGCATGACCCTGAAACAAAAGTCGATTTAAGCCACCCCATTTGCGGATCTCATTTCCCAGATGTCCTATAGACTGAGGTAGAGAAGAAGTGGGCGAGCTGTCCAGAGGAGGGTGCGGAGCCAATTGCTGTAGATGAGCCGTTCAATGGCCTTGGTGTCTTTTCCATGGTCGAGGGCCCGGTGGCAGGGGACCTGAATCAAGAAGGTCGAAAGCCAAATCAATACGAGGCAGATCATGGAAGCGAAGGCCATTTTTGGGTGCTGGAAAAAATTCCCGTAGACGGAGTAAGGATCGACCACGATGATGAGCAAGGCCAGTCCGCTAAAGAGTTCGAGAAGCATGATCGGAGCGACGACGATGCCGGTGCGCCCCATATGGGAGGCATGATGGCTGGGATGATCCTTTTCTCCTACGAGCCGGAAGAGGGGGTAATGAACGACTTGGACAAACCAGATCAGGCCCACCATGGCACAGCTGATCCCAAAGTGAAAAATGAAGAGGAAAGGGGTTTCAGACATGGGTATTTGATTCAGGAGGTTGAACCTGCCGTAAAGCATAGATTAAGACAAAGCTGAGTTGCATGAGCAAAAACCAGGAAGTGAATTTACCGAAGCTTACGAATTTCCACCCTGCAGCTTGATCTGGATAAATCCAGGCTCGGGCATAGGTTCCGAGATTT
>JBCBYL010000080.1:0-11899 GCA_039815855.1 Verrucomicrobiota bacterium | reverse complement strand
CAGGCTGGAGGAATTATTCTCAAAGATGACGTTGCCATTTTCCTGGGCGATTGAACCCTCCTGCCAGTTTGAAATGGTTCCCCATACTTGAGATCCGGATGTTGTCAATGTTCGCTTCTCAGGAACTTCTGAACTATAGGATGCCGCAGTATCTAAATTCATCTGCTGTAAGCTCATTGATGATCCCAGAGAGCCAAATTCGATTCGATACTGTGTGATTCCAAGTCCAGTCAGATCCCATTGAACAGCATTCCGGATCTCAAGTATGGGGAACCATTTCAAACTGGCAGGAGGGTTCAATCGCCCAGGAAAATGGCAACGTCATCTTTGAGAATAATTCCTCCAGCCTGATCATGGATAGTCTTTCGCGCACCGTGGGGGAAATGACGTTTAATGGATCTGATCTAACGGTTCAAAATAGCCAGAACCTAGTCGTGAATACAGGATTAACTATCCCCTCTTCTAGTAACGGTGCATATACCATTGACGGTAATTACGAGTTAGGAGCCTACAATCTTTTCAATATCGGTGCCGGCACAACAACGATTACCGGAAGTGTAAGTGGTGATTACGGTTTTCTGAAGCAAGGCGCTGGCAGCCTCGTCCTGAAAGGCAACAACACTTTTGGGGCAAATTTTGCTGGGATTAGTGTTGAGAGTGGCACTTTAAGGCTAGAAGGTACAAGCACATTCAATGGTCCTACCTCAATCATATCAGGCGATGTAGTTTTGGCTACAAATGCTCCATTAGGGGCACCCGGCGCATTAGGGTCCACCTTTATCCCTGTCAGCTTTGGTGCCAGTGCAAACTTCACCTCGATTGACAATCCGGCCCGTATTATTCTTGACGGTGATCAGCAAATGGCAATGGGAATTACCTTCGTAGCCAGTGAATTCGGCAAACAACTCGGCACCAGAAATACATTGTTCGGGTCCAGATACAATGGAGTTATAAGCTTCTCAGGAATTTCCAGTAATAATGCATTTTTTGCTGAAAACACATCCGATATCGTAGAATTTTCTTCTAACATCTCAGGTGGAAGTGCCAGCAATACACTAGAAATTAATCCGAACGGTGCTGCTGGAACTGTGGTGTATTCTACTACTGCAAAAACCTACGGTTTGACCACTTATGTTAGAGGGGGAACACTTCAAATCGAGTCAGATTCTTCGGTTTCAGGAAATGTAGTCATTGAACCTGATGCATCTTCACTGACTTCAATGTTAGAGGCGTCAGGATCGGTTGGAGGCTCTGTTACTGTTGGATCTGGTGGCATCTACGCTCCAGGTCAGAGTCCTGGCACAGCATCCTCCGGAAATCTTATTTTTCAATCCGGAGGAGCATTACAGATTGAAGTAAATGACAGCTCAAGTGCAGCAGGTACCGGATGGGATCTCGCCAGCGTGACCGGAAGTCTGGATATTCAGTCCTCATCCGCTTCACCTTTCATCATTGATTTAGACTCACTTGATCAAACCAACTTACCGGGTCTGATCTTTAATTTTTCTTCTGCTCTATCCTATACATGGACAATTGTCGAAACCACCAATGGAATTTCGGGCTTCAGTGCTGACAAGTTTCTCATTGATACCTCCAATTTTCAGAACCCTCTTGGTGCAGGAACCTTCACCGTCGAACAGAGTGGTGATAACCTCAATCTGGTTTTCACTCCGGATGCTTCGGGTTTTAACACATTTTTGCAAACGAACTTCAGCTCCACAGAGTTGGAAGATCCCCAGATATCTGGAGATTCAGCTGATTTCGACAACGATGGATTAAGCACAATAGAAGAATACGCCTATGATTTGAATCCGAAGCTGGCCGATTCATCAGCGAATACTCCGGCAGGATCGATCAATGATACTGACTTCGGTGAAACAGGCGATGAGTTCCTGACCGTCACCTTTACCCGCCTACTGAACCGGACCGATATTAACTATAGAGTTTATGCTGGTGATTCTCCAGCCAATCTCACCACAGTGGTTGCTCAATCCATGCAAGGAGGTAATCCAGTAGCACTAAATGATGGAGAAATTAATGCCACCACCCCCAGCGGCAATGAACAGGAAATCACTGCCGCTGACAATACCCGGGTTCAGGATGCGCCAAAAAGATTTATGGAAGTCAGAATTGAACGACCATAATGTACCAACAAATGACTAAAGTGCATCGTATTACATCATTGCTCTTACTGATACTGTTCTTATCTTGGATATCCTGTTCTCCGTCAACGGATTCGAACAAGGAAACGGTGCGGATCGTTAGCTTGGGAACAATGCCTACCGAAACAATTGTTTCACTCGGCTGTGCAGACCGGCTAGTAGGCATTGACCAGTCCGCTGCTCCTTTTTCCTACCAGGCTCCGAATGCTCAAATGCTCAATTACCATCGCCAGACCTCGAGCGAAGGAGTGATTTCGCTGAGGCCAAGCCACTTTATCTTTACGGACGCTGCCGGGCCCGAAGCAGCGATTGAGCAAATCAAGGGCTCTGGAATCCAATATCTCGAAGTGAAGGAACCCAGTAACTGGGAGGAGGTCGTAACGAACATCGAGTCCATCGCCACATTCATTGGAGCTGATTCAGCCGGCAAAGATCTGGTGCAGCAGATGAATGATCAGAAAAGCAAAGCTGATTCTCTGCTAGAAAGTCGAGGTCAGGTGGTTTCTCCTAAAGTGCTGTTTGTCCTCTCTTCCGGTAACGGAGGCAGCTTACTCTGTGCCGGAACCAAATCCGGTGCCGGAACCGTCATACAAATGGCCGGAGGAGAAAATGCCGCCTATGGTTTTGATGGCTATAAGCCGATCAGCAGTGAAGCTCTGGCGGAACTCAATCCCGATATTATTCTCTATCCCACCGGAGGAGGCCCTCACGGGGGAAATGATATGGACGTAAGACTAAAGGAGAACAGCGGGCTAAAGAGCGGAAAGGCGGTTGCAGAAGACCAAGTCTATGGCGTCGACATGACTGCCATGCTCGGATTTGGTCCTTCGCTTGGCCCCCAGCTCGTGAAGCTCGTCGGCCTGTTCTATTCAGATCCGCAGGATCATTTCTCTGACTAATCTTTTCCCGAAACCGTGCGGAATTAGAAAATGTCATTGCGAGCGAAGCGAAGCAATCAATCGGAAAGAAACGTACCACTCCGTATGGGGGGGATCATCTTCTTCCTGATTGTCTCCCTCATCGCCGCAATTGAGACCGGCCCAACGGACATCTCCGTCTTTCAACTCCTGAGTGGAGACGCCGACGAAATGAGCTGGACGGTGGTGCGAGACATCCGATTGCCACGTCTAGTTTTAGGAGCAGTCGTTGGAGCGGGATTAGCTCTGGCGGGAGCAGTTCTCCAGGCCTTCTTCCGAAATCCTTTGGCTGACCCCGGACTCATCGGCATTTCCTCCGGAGCAGCTCTGGGTGCGGTTATCTTTCTCACCACAGGGGCAGGACTCACCTTTTTTGCTGGAACTCTAGGATTAAGCTTATCCGCTCTAACAGGTGGCATCGTTGCAACCGTAGGGATCTATCTTCTAGCAAAGTCAGACGGACAGATCCGTGCGGTCACGTTTTTACTCTGTGGTATTGCTGTCAATGCTCTCATTGCCTCAGTCATGAGTTACCTGATTTTCCTTTCAGATGATCGAGAACTCCGCACCGTTACGTTCTGGTTGATGGGAAGTCTCGGTTTTTCCACCTGGAAAGAAGTGTGGGCCGTACTCCCCCTCATCCTTGCCGCCTTGGCCGCTATTCCCTGGCTAAGTAAACCGCTGAATCTTTACATTCTCGGGGAATCCGAAGCTGCTCATCTCGGAGTCAACGTGCACCTTCTCAAGCGCTGGATCATCATCCTCTGTGCTGCTGCGGTCGGAGCCAGTGTTGCTGTTTCAGGCATGGTCGGATTTGTTGGACTGGTTGTCCCTCACATTGTCAGGTTGTTCATTAGTGCAGACCATCGCTGGCTCCTACCCGGCAGTGCCATACTCGGAGCAGGCTTACTCATTTTTAGTGATCTGCTTGCCAGAAACCTCCTCGCCCCTGTCGAACTGCCTTTAGGAGTCATCACTGCGATCTTTGGAGCCCCTTTCTTTCTCTGGCTCCTCTTTAAAGAAAGGAAGCGGATTTTCTTCTGATCATGATTAGAGCGAACTCATTGAAAATCAGTTTTGAAGCCAAGGCTGTCCTTAATCAGGTCAGTCTCGAAGTCCCCTTCGGTCAGATCCTCTCAGTTCTTGGCCCGAATGGTGCTGGAAAATCAACCCTCTTTCGTATCCTCAGTGGCGAACTCAAGCCAGATCAGGGAACCGTCTACTGGGAAGAAAGAGAAATGACATCGGTCCCGCTCTCTGAGATGGCCAGACGACGTGCTGCGCTCAATCAGAATTTTCACATCCCTTTCCCCATTTCTGCGAGGGACGTCGTCATGATGGGCAGGGCTCCTTTTTTTGGATGGAAAGAATCTCCTCTCGATCGCGAAGTCGTAGAATCCTCCCTCGCTCGGGTCGAACTGTCTGATTTTTCTGACCGGGATTATCCGACCCTCTCTGGTGGGGAAAAACAACGGGTTCAACTGGCCCGATCATTAGCTCAGCTCCACGGGCTTGATGGAGAGATGGAGGGAAAGACACTTCTTCTTGATGAACCTTCCTCCGCCCTCGACCTCAAACACCGCCATGATGTCATGCAGATTTCCGTAGAATTAGCTTCAAAGGGAGCAGCGGTCCTCATTATCATGCACGATCTCAATATGGCTCTCTCTTACAGCGATCAAGTTTTCATTTTGGATGCTGGCCAAAAAATCACCTATGGAAAGGTGGCAGACTGCCTTACCGAGGAAGTCGTCTCCTCTGTGTTTGATCTCCGAATGAAACTCATCAAAGACCATCCCAAAGACCGAGGCTATTTCCGTCATTGCCGCTAAGCCTGATGAATTCTCCCACTCCTTCCTCATGAAAATACTGCTGACCTATTCGACCCGTAGCGGCAACACCAAACGCGTAGCAGAGGCGGTTGCAACGAAGCTTGGCTCTGATGTCACCCTTGCCAACATCGAGAATGAGAAAACCATGAACCCGGATGACTTCGATGTTCTCATACACGGCTTCTGGGTAACCAGCACTGGGGCTGATGAGCTTTCTCTCGAATACCTTCATCAAATCCGAAATCGTACAATCGGTCTTTTCGGAACGATGGGCGCAAATCCTGATTCACCCTATGCTCGTAGCATTCGCCTTCGGCTCAAAAACCACCTCAAGAAAAATAACAATACCATTGGTGAATGGTTTCTCTGCCCTGGCGAAATCGCTTCTGAATTAATCACCTGGTTCGAGTCCCTGCCAGAAGGTCACTCTCAATACCCGACTCCAGAGAGACGGGCGAATTGGGCACACGCTCAAGGCCGTCCGAGTGAGGCGGACCTCTCAGAAGCCGCTGCCCTGTTTACAGAATGGATATGCCGATAAGGGACACCAATAAAGGGATGGAGTCTACTCCGTCCCTTTATTGGTTTGGTGAATCTTCAAAGCAGGCAATAGGATGAGGCCTTTATGGAAGATAAGATGTTAAAGAGCGATCACTCTAATCAGGAACCCCCGGCTTCAGTGAAAGAGATGTTGCTTCGTCTGAAGCCCTATCAAAGTGACCTGATTAAGGGGTTTGGATGCTTACTCCTTTCTTCACCGAGCCGTTCATTTCATCCTTTGGTCTGGATGTTCGTGATTGACCGGGTGATTGGCAAAGGCGAAACCCAATTTCTAGTGCCCGCACTACTCCTCATGATCCTGGTTCAGGGCGCAGGGCTTGGACTGGGAGCCTGTCAGGACCGTTTCTTTGAGCATGCCGGACAACAATTTATCCGTGACCTGAGAAACCGGGTATTCCGGAAACTTAACCGACAATCCATGTCTTATCTTCATCATCAGCGCATGGGGGATCTCAGTTCGCGCGTCATCTCGGACATTCAAACGATTCAATCCTCTCTCATTAACGGATTTACCTCTCTGGGAGATGAATTGGTCAGTTTCATCATTGTTATTAGCATCATTGTCTCCATTAACTGGCTCATCGGGGTGGCAGTCATTATTCCACTGGTCATCACCTTCATAGTCATGGGCATCTACAACAAAAAGCTGAAGCTCTATTACCAGGAAGCGAGTAAAGCGCTGGGACGCGTCAGTGCACGTCTACAGGATAGTCTGGCTGGACATGCTGTGGTGCAAGCGTTTGGCAGGATCCATACCGAGGAATCTGAATTCCAGGAACAGACTGAAGACCATTATCAACGTTCTATGAAGGCCGTTCGCTTGCGCACCGTCCTGATTCCGGGGGTCTTCTTCATCGGGTTTGCCACTAATGTGATTATGCTCGGCCTCGGGGTCCACTTGGTCCTCAATGGCCTTCTCACCCTTGGTGGTCTCGTCGCTATTCGTATCTATTGGTGGCAACTGAATAGCCCTATGAGAACGCTGGCAACGGTAGGCGATCTCCTCCAACGGGCTCGTGCTTCTTCTGCGCGAGTCAATGAAGTGCTCCATGCGGAAGAGCCCAAGCCGGAGCCCACTCATCCCCATCGATTCGATTCCGTCATGAAACCAATTGAATTCGAAACAGTTCATTTTCACTACCCTTCTGGAAAACCGGTCTTACGCGATCTAAACTTCATCATTGAACCGAAAACAAGGATCGCCCTAGCCGGAACGAGTGGTGGAGGAAAGACGACTCTTCTTCATTTACTCCTACGATTCTATGAACCTGTCTCAGGACGAATCCTCTGTGGAAACACTGATCTGGAAAAAACAAGCCGTGAACATTGGCGTTCATTTATCGCTCCTGTTTTCCAAGACACGTTCCTCTTCCATGCCAGCATCCGGGAAAACCTTCGTTATGGAAATGCGTATGCGTCTGATTCGGACTTGGAATCCGCATTAGCACGCGCCAACGCTCTCCAATTCGTTCAAGAAGCCTCTCATGGCTTAGATACCGTTGTCGGTGAGCGGGGATTAAAACTCTCCGGTGGCCAACGCCAGCGGCTCGGTCTGGCCCGCGCCTTTCTTGCTGACCCTGAAATTCTGATTCTCGATGAACCCACCAGTTCGGTCGAACCGGAGAGTGAAAAAATCATCCTGCAATCGATAGCTGATTTAATGGAAGGCAGAACTGTGATTCTCACCTCCCACCGAGTTAGCCTCTTTGAACAAGTGGATCGAATCCTCTTTCTTGATCAAGGGCAGATTACCGAAGACGGAAATCATTTCGAATTGATGCGGAATGGGACCAGCTACGCCCAGCTCTATCGCACTTGGCAAAAAGCAGAAATGACGACTTAACTGATCAGCGCGGTATAGAAGAAGCAGATAGCAGCTAACCCTCAATCGCCTGACGAGCTTCCTTCGCCATCTTGACCATGGTCATGTGTGCATCATGAGAATCAGCAAGCGGCTTATCAAATGAAATTTCCACTTCCTCACCATCATCAATCGTAATACGCATCGACTCATGGGAAATATCTTTCAGCAGGGCTGATCCCGTCTCTCGTTTGGCAAAGTGTTTTACATAGAGGATAATGGCATCGGTGTGATCCTCATTCATGTGGTTCACCATCCGGTCCACTGCTTCAGGGGTAAGAGGCTCCGCATTTTTCTTCACCATCCGGTGGCCATGTCCACCTTCCCCTTTGACGTGTTCTACCACATCTAAATTCTCTCCAGTGACATCAAACGCTTTACCAAAACCGACCACCAACCGGCCTTTGCTCGGCTTGAGTCGAAGCAGATGGAAGTCGGCCATCCCCATCAGCGCTTTAACGACTCCGCCCAACTGCTTTTCAAAATCAGCCATCACGGCTTCCCACTGTTCGGTGTCGCGCTCGATTTCGTCCACCTGACATTGGAAAGTAATCCTCCTCCTGGCAAAGAGCTGTTTCGCTGATTTCTCATCCTCAATAATCATCAATGAAGCACACTCTTGGCCACGAATGTTCTTCGTATGTGCCGACATTTCACTCACATAGATAAAGAAATCTCGTTCTTCATTGTGAATAGCAGGAGTGTAGCTCACTTCCGGAATTCCTTCTTCACTCACTGAACCTAGAAGCACGCTTTGATACTCGTTCAGTAAGGTTTCGTATTCTTGTTTGGCGGATTCTTCTGGAGAAAGTTTTACAGTTTCGTTCATGAGAACGATTCTCAATTAAAGTCTTCCGTTTGGCAATCTTTTTCGAATCTTTACCGAAGGCACGTCCCATTTACGAAGGAGATAACGGTCAGTGGAACCGGCCACTCGCACGCTTCATCTCTCTATTTCCGCACTTGCCACTCATACCGTCCTCTCTATTATTTGGCTCGGACAGATGGCAGAGTGGTCGATTGCGGCGGTCTTGAAAACCGCTGGGCCGCAAGGTCCCGTGGGTTCGAATCCCACTCTGTCCGGATTTTTCAATCATACGTGTTAATCCGTATCATCCGCGATTTTTTCCAATGCAACTAAAACTCTTCAACTCGATGTCTAGACAGGAAGAGCCCGTCTTTGCCGATAAGGACGAGACTCTCAGGTTCTACTGCTGTGGTCCTACGGTTTATGCTCCTGCTCATATCGGGAATTTCCGTACGTTTCTCCTACAGGATCTCTTTCGCCGTGTGATCGAGGCTACCGGATTGCAGACCTGCCACGTTCGCAACGTGACAGACGTGGACGATAAGACCATCCGGGGCGCCAATGAAAATGGAGAATCTCTTTCTGACTTTACTGCATACTGGAGAGCAAAATTTGAGGCAGACGCCAGCGAATTAAACTGTCTGCCTCCCCATCACGCCCCCTCTGCCGTCGCTCATATTCCAGAACAGATTGCGCTGACCGAAAAACTGATTAGCAAGGGCTTGGCTTATGTCGCCGATGATCACTCCGTCTATTATCGGATCTCCGCCTTTCCGGACTACGGCAAACTAGCCGGACTGAATATGGAAGAAATGAGGCCAAACGCGGACCAGCGACTCAATACTTCTGATGAATATGATAAAGAGAGTCTGAACGATTTTGCTCTCTGGAAGGCCTGGAAGCCTGAAGACGGCGACTTTAAATGGGAGAGCCCCTGGGGACCAGGGCGTCCAGGTTGGCACCTCGAGTGCTCAACCATGAGTATGATCTATCTGGGTGAATCATTTGACCTTCATTCCGGAGGAGTCGATCTCAAGTTTCCTCATCACGAAAATGAAATTGCCCAGAGTGAAGGAGCGACTGGGAAACCCTTTGTACGTCACTGGTTTCACATCAACCACCTGCGGGTTGAAAACCAGAAAATGAGTAAGTCTCTGGGAAATCTGTACACACTGGCCGAAATAAAGGAGTGGGGCTTCACACCGAGCGAGTTACGCTACGTGCTTCTCTCCGGGCACTATCGGCAGCCATTGAACTTCAGTCGAGAATCTCTCACCGCAGCTCACTCCGCCCTGCAACGCATTCAGAAAGCAGCCCAGAATCTCGGCGCCGAATCACTTTCTAAGTCAGGGTCAACCACATCGATTCAATCCACACGGTACAGCGGAGTCCTACAAGCTCTCTGTGAAGATCTCAATACACCGAATGCTCTGGGAAAACTACATACCGCCCTAGGCAACTTAGAGAAGGAAATCAAAAGCAACACCTTATCGGAAGAAGATAAGCCAGCCGAAATTGCTGCCTTAGAGTCCGTTTGCGCCTTGCTCGGAGTCTGGCCTGAAAACAAAGACAACGATGCTTCGGCGACCGTCCCGGATAAAATCCTCCAGCTTGCAGAAGAAAGACTGGCGGCAAAAACTGCGAAAGACTGGCAGAAAGCGGACGCCTTGAGAGATCAGATCGCAGCCCAGGGTTGGCAAGTAAAGGATTCCAAGCACGGCTATGACTTAGAGAAAGAAAAAGGATGAAGCTCATCCTCATTACCCTGCTCAAAGGCTACCGCATCTTTCTCTCTCCGATCATCCACACCTTAGGCGGAACCATGTGTGCCTGCCGATATCATCCGACCTGCTCCCAATACGCCATTGAAGCGATTGAAACCCATGGAGCGATCAAGGGAAGCTGGCTGGCGGCAAAACGAGTCTGTCGATGTCATCCCTGGGGCGGCTTTGGCTATGACCCTGTGCCCAAACAGAAACATGATTATAGCCATGACTAGAAGCGGAACGAAGTTTCTCTTTGATCGAATCCGATTCTCGCATTATCTTTCAGACATGAAAAACCTCCTCTGCTTCCTCACTGTCCTCGTTCTTTCTTCTCTATCCATCTCTGATGCAAAAGCCCATTGCCAAGTCCCTTGCGGGATCTACGACGATCACGCTCGGGTTCGTGCCATGCTTGAAGATGCTGCCACCGTCGAAAAAGCCTGCGTTATGATTGCCGAGTTAGCAGGAAAGTCTGATGCCCAGTCTCAGCAACAGCTTGCACGTTGGGTTGCTAACAAGGAAAGCCATGCCCAGAAAGTCATCTCCACGATTGCGGATTACTTTCTCACCCAGCGGGTGAAAACTGACATGGATGACTACAGCGAGCGCCTCAAAAAGCACCATGCCATTATTCTTGCAGCCATGAAGGCCAAACAAAACGCTGATAAAAAATTTGCCGAAGAACTGAAGTCAGCCATTACCGCCATCGATTCTTACTACCCTGCCAAGTAGTTGGTTCCAGCCTATCATTTCTCAATCCCAAAGGACGCTTTCGCTCCTCATTTATCGGGACAGGTGGCAGCGCGCCGATTCGCGATAGCGAAATGTTTAGCGATAGCGTAAAGCCGAGAGGACAGACAGGCACAGTCCTGCGAAGCAGGACAATGGTCAAAGTACTCGACCACGCAGATCATCGATTGTGACTTGTCATTTCTTCAGCCTCGAGGATACTTTCGAACTTCATTTTATTGGGACAGGTGGCAGAGTGGTCGATCGCGCACGCTTGGAAAGCGTGTGAACTGAAAAGTTCCGAGGGTTCGAATCCCTCCCTGTCCGGTGCCACAGGCACCCTCACTATCGGCAAAGCCGAACATTCGAACCCGGTAAAGAGGGTTTGGTTGCCGGTCGCGTAAGCGACACTTTCATTCTGCGCAGCAGCATCCCGCAACAACATGACCGCAGGTCAGGGTCATCCCTCCCTGTCCGAATTT
The DNA here is from genome assembly GCA_039815855.1 of Verrucomicrobiota bacterium. Classification (GTDB taxonomy): domain Bacteria; phylum Verrucomicrobiota; class Verrucomicrobiia; order Methylacidiphilales; family JBCBYL01; genus JBCBYL01. The sequence continues at coordinate 781 of JBCBYL010000080.1, read as the reverse complement.
TCACTAAATTTTTAATTTAGCCAGAAAATTCAGGACCGCGCCGAAGCCTCTGGCGAAGGCGGGTAGATTCTCTCAATTTCAAATTGAGTCAGAACATTCAGAACCGCCCCGAATCTTTTCGGCGAAGCCGAACATTCGAACCCGGTAAAAGAGGGTTTGGTGAACCTTCGCTTTAGCGAAATCTTACAAAATCGAAGATCTCCCCTGAACTAATGAAAGGCTTGCCTTTCAGAACCATCCCTCCCTGTCCGCAGGCATGGGTTGCCTATTCCCAATGAGTTGTAGAGGGATATGCCTTAACTATCTGTTATCACCACTAGCTCTTCATTTTCTACATAGCTACACTCCTTTTAATGTGCTCAATAAATAATACGCATCACATTAGCTTTTATCCGGATCAGATTTCGCACCTTGATTCTTTAATCGCCAGGTTTGGGTAATACTGCGACATGCTTTATTCAACCACGCCTCATCCTCTTTCAGTTTGAGGATGACACATGTCGGATAATACTTCGGTCCATTGGGGGCTGGTTTTCCCAATGGTTTGAGAAGATTAGCTTTTACCAGTAATGGGATCTCGTGATCTTCAAAGCCTAATTCCTAGGCGGTTTGCTCTGCACTTAAACGAGCCGGCAACCGGCGCAAGTTCAAGAAGTGTTGTTTCTCTGCTTTCATAGATGTTCCATTCTTTTGAGGGTTACATCTAATAAACGCTGTTGCCTACAAACTTAACCGGTAAAAGTAAGCTTTTCTTAGGTTAATTGCCTTGTGATAACCATTT
>JBCBYL010000166.1:0-4216 GCA_039815855.1 Verrucomicrobiota bacterium | reverse complement strand
GCTCCATTTTTTTCGATAAAATTCTACTTCCGCTAATTCAGGCATTAGACTATATTAATGTGGTAAACGATTGACAGGCTTACTAATCGTCCAAGTGACTTTTGGAGAAAATGAGCCTATGAAATTTAGTGACGTGCCTAATTTGGCCAAGTTTGAACGCTTTGCCCAGCATAATGCGGATCAAATCGCGGTTCAACAGGCCTATCAAATGATTAAGGAACGGATTGATCCGTTTGCTTATTTCCCTGAAGGGGCACTGCGCCCTGAAGAAATGAATACCATGATGATGGTAGGTGATATGGCAGCCCGCTGCGCGGCCATTGAAGAAGCGAACAAAATTATCTGGGCCTGTGCGGCTGCTTTAAATCAGATCGACCCGGACATGTTTCCTGAGGGAACTCCCACCTTTGAAGATGCGTTAAAGAATTTCTGGGAAATGGAAGACCTGAAATGGATGGATCTGACGCACCACCATCGGATCAAATGGGAAAAGTCATCCCGCCAGACACTGAAGTATATCGAGTAGGGCCGTTCGCTAGCGACGTTTCCGCCTTGATTGAGATGATTTATTTTTAGGGCGTGGTTTTCCGCCAGGTCGAGAATGCGCTCTGCCGCCTTTTGAACTCGATTTTCTTTTCTGCATGCCAACGATTTTAAAATCAATCTGCTGGCGAATCATGTCGATCCGGTCTACGACGACTTCGACGACGTCACCCATACTGAAGACCTTCTTGGATTTGCGTCCCCGGATGCATTGTTCCCGCTCCTCATAGTCATAGAAGTCATCGGTCAGGCTCGAGATATGGACCAGGCCTGACATGAGGGCATCCGGTAATTCGACAAAGATACCGTAATTCTGAACATCGATGATAATGGCAGAAAAAGGAGTGGGTTGGTCGGTATTGGCCTGTTCCTGGAAAAATTGAAGTTTCTTCAATTTGATCGACTCGATTTCAGCTTCGGAGGCATTGCGTTCAGTTTCGGAAATATGAACAGCAATCTGCTTGAGTTGCTCAGGTGAGGGTAAGTCGACACGATCCGCAAGAGCCCGGTGAACGACCAGATCAGCATAGCGACGAATGGGCGAGGTAAAGTGAGTGTAGAAATTTTTCCCAAGTCCGTAATGGCCTATACACTTGGTGCGGTAGTCCGCTTTTTTCATGGAGCGTAAGAAGCCGACTTTGAGAGCGTAGGCTTCGGGCACTTCCTGAATCAGTCGGAGTGCCTTTTGAACTTCTTTCTTATTTTCGAGATTCCCGACTTTGACGTGATGGAGCTTAAGCAATTCACGGTAGGCTTCCAGCTTCGCTGGATCAGGGGGTTCATGGGCGCGAAAGACAGCCGGTAATTTTTTCCGGGTTAAGTAAACAGCGACCACTTCATTGGCCATGAGCATAAATTCTTCAATGAGCTGATGAGAAATATCATGTTCCACTTTTTTGATCGAAACAGGTCGGTTCTGCTCATCGAGAATGACTTTGACCTCGGGCATGTCTAAATCCAGGGAGCCCTTTTTCATGCGGGCTGCGCGTAGAGAGGAGGCGGCTTGCCAGGCTTCATGGAGCATGGAGTGGATAGGGTCATTCGGATCGACCTTCTGTTTCAGAAGATCGAGTGCTTCTTCATAAGAAAAACGCTTTTTGGAATGGATGATGGATCTGGTCACCCGTGGTTTAGTCCATTCTCCATGCTGATTGACTTCGGCAATGACGGAGAAGGTTAAACGATCAACGTGCGGGTTCAGTGAACAGAGTCCATTTGAAAGCTCTTCTGGAAGCATCGGGATGACTTGATCGACGAGGTAGACACTGTTCCCACGTGCTCTGGCTTCACGATCCAAGTGACTGCCCGGCCGGACGTAGTGCGCGACATCAGCGATGTGGACCCCTACCTCCCATCGTCCAGAGTCGAGCTTCTTAACATGGATGGCGTCATCAAAATCACGTGCGGTAGCCGGATCTATGGTGATGATCAGATCTTGTCTGAAGTCTCTCCGCTTGGTGTCGGTAGGATCATGAGCATTCCCCCCTGGTTCTGGAAAATCTGCTAATTGGGCGAGGGCTTCAGAGGGGAATTGGTCCGGTAGTTCGTGCTTCCGAATGATGGAGAGGATATCGACACCGGGGTCTCCCGCTTTGCCCAGGCGCTCAAAGAGTTCACCTTCGAGCATGTTATGCGGGTTATCCCAGTTGATAAACTTGACCACCACCTTATCGCCATCTTCATAGGGTGGCTGCTGAGGCGGTGGTTTCGGAACGTAGATATTTTCCGGATAGCGTGAGTCATCTGGAATGACGTAATGGAACCGGGAGGTGGATTGGAGGGTGCCGATGAATGTCGTGCGCCGACGCTTTAAGACGCGGATGACAGTCCCGGAAGTTCGGTCGCCACGGCCTTTTTTCTTCCCCGCCTTCAGTCGCACAACCACGACATCCTGGTGTAATGCGGTGCCCGTATCACCAGCGGCGATGTAGATATCCTCTTCACTGTGATCAGAAATGAGGAAGCCGAAGCCTTTTTGATTAAAATGGAGGACTCCGGTGATAAGCTGGGCATCCTCGGGCTTGACCCAGCGGTCATGACGGATTCGAGCCAGTTCCCCTGCTAGTTCTAATTCCTTGAGGATTTCAGCAAGCGCAGTTTCGGGAAGTTTGAGTTTAAGCTTGGTGCTTAGTTCGCTGATTGTCAGCGGTTGATAATTGCTGCGACCGACAAGATTAAGGATTTTCTTCTTTGCGGATTGCGGGTTAGTTTCATCTGGCACTGAAGAGAGACAACCATGGAAGCTCTGCAATTGAAAGACGAAACCCAGACTACGCAAAAAAGGAATATCCTTTTTGCCAGTAGTGAGATGTCTCCTTATGCCAAAACGGGTGGATTAGGAGATGTATTGGCAGCATTGCCTGCTGCGTTAAGAGAGCGAGGACATGGCGTCAGTGTGGTCATCCCGTATTACCGAAAACTGAATCAGACGTTACCGCAATTGAAGCGTTCGAATGTTTCCTTTGAGATCACCCTGGGAGCAGAAAAACATCGGGCTGATGTTTGGATGGCGCGTAGTCGGCAGGGCGTCATCATCTGGGCTATCGGTAATGCGTTCTTTGATCGGGATGAACTCTACGGAGAGGGGAGTGATTACCCGGATAATGCCAGGCGTTTTATTTTCTTCAGTAAAGCGGTTCTCAAGCTGGCACGTTACATTCAGCCGCTCCCTGATGTGCTTCACCTGAATGACTGGCAGACGGCCATGGTGGCTGTCTTTAACCGGGCAGAGAGTCTTCCTTTCCGCACGGTTTTAACGATTCACAATCTTGCCTATCAGGGAGACTTTCCAGCACGGGAATTCCAATGGACGAATTTGCCGGATGCCTATTTTTCTGCTCATGCTTGTGAGTTTTGGGGGCGGTTTAACTTTCTTAAAGCGGGGCTCCTCCTCGCTGATGAGATTTCTACGGTGAGTCCTGGGTATGCGGATGAAATTCTGACTTCTCAATTCGGGTGCGGTCTACAAGAAGTGATCGCCGCCCGGCGGGACAACCTGAACGGAATCGTCAATGGCATCGATATGGATTTATGGGACCCATCCAAAGATCCCCATTTACCAGAAAATTTTCAGGCAGGGCAACTACACGGCAAGGAAATTTGTAAAATAGAATTACTTAGAGAGCGCTCGCTGAGTCCAGATCCCAGTCCCCCTCTCTATGGGTGTATCTCAAGGCTGGCAGACCAGAAGGGCTTTGATTTACTTTTAGCGACCTTGCCAACCATGCTGCAGTCGAATGCACGCGCAGTGATTCTGGGGTCGGGAGATCCGCACTTGGAAGAAGAATTGCTTCAGCTCGAAAAATTGTTCCCCCATCAATTATCAGTGGAGATTGGTTTTGATGAGGCCCTGGCTCATCGTATCGAGGCGGGATCAGACTTTTTTCTCATGCCATCCAAATTTGAACCATGTGGGTTGAACCAGATGTATAGTCAACGCTACGGAACTGTGCCTATCGTCCATAAAGTCGGGGGGCTGGGAGATACCGTCGATCCCTGGGCAGTCAGCAAGAGTGGATTTTTCCGGGGTGAGGGAAACGGATTTCTTTTTGATCAGTTCAATCCGGAATCGTTGTGGTCGACAGTGAAAAAAGCGGAATCACTGAGAAGTCTCTCTCCATTCCGTTCGATCGAATTTGGTTCCAGAACGGACGAGAGTATCTCAGTGATTCCG
>JBCBYL010000234.1:0-1839 GCA_039815855.1 Verrucomicrobiota bacterium | reverse complement strand
GGACACCACCTAAAGATTTTCAGAAACCCATTCAGGGTACAAATCCGCGAACGATTTTTCTCCCGTCGTGTGATCAACGACTGGAATTCGATTCCAACAAATGTGGTCGGGGCGAGCTCTCTTGCGGAGTTCAGGAGAAAAGTCAACGTTTTCTTTAATTCTGCTGAGGGTTGTCCTCTGTAAATAGTCTTATGTAAGTTTTGTACTATGTCATGAAAGCCTTCTCGAAGTCTAGGTAGATCACATCAGCCCAATTCCCACGATCAACTGAAGAAGTAACATCTTCCAAAAATTCAAGTAGTTGGTAGCAAGTAGCCGAACGTGAACGAAATCCAAATTGTGAATGCTTGATTAGGGAATGCTCATTCCAAAACTCCCAAAGACTGTCTCTAATCACGCATTCCATTAATTTGGAAGCCGAACAAGTAAGGCTAACAGGTCTATAGTTAGAGGTGAGCTTGCGACTTCCTTTCTTGTAAATAGGGACAACCTGGGCATGTTTCCAAATAGAGGGCAAAGAACCACTATCAAAAAAGAAGGAAAACAAACGGGATAAGATGGGAACCAATATATGTGCAGCTTCCTTAAAACAAACATATAAAAGGCCATCTGGGCCAGGCGATGCAAAACTTTTCCGTCTGGATAGATGATGCATAATCGCCTCAGTGGAGAAATTGATAGTCGAGATACAAGGGGATGAAAGAGTGGGTAATTCAGGAACAGGAAATGATTCATTAGAGAAAACGCTTTGATAAAATTCACTAAAAATCTTAGCCATGCCTGCAGGGTCATAGACAACATTTTTAGAAATAGGATCAATAATGGGACCAATGTTGGAGGATGGTCGCTGTTTGGACCTCACATATTTGAAAAAGAATTTGGAATCATTGCTCCGAGCTACAGATTCCTCGAAACATTTGACAGCTTTACGAGTAGCACATTTGAGTACATTGGAGTAGTGATTACGCAACCGACGATTCTCTTCAGTGGGATTTGTCCGGTAATTACTATTAGAGTCTCTTCTCATCCTTTTTAACCTACGAAGATCTTCTGATAACCAAGGGGGTCTGTTAGAAGAATGAGAGCGTTTCAGAGGGACGGAACAGTTTAGAGCGTGTTTAACACAGGAAACAAAATTTGACCAAATAACGTCAACGTTATCAGAAGACAATAAAATATCCCAATTAGCCTGATGGAGGACAGTACGATAGAGATCCCAATTGGCCTTGTTAAAGTTAAAACGGGGTGGTTGATCCTTAGAATTGTTGGAGGAGCATCTTAAAGACATTTCTGCAACTACCATGTTGTGGTCAGACGCACCTAAAGGCTCAATAATGTCTACACGGGTAATAAGTTCGGGCGAAGAGGAGAAAATTAAATCGAGAATCGAGTTCAGACGAGTAGGTTCAAAGACATTTTGATGAAGACCAGCCTCAAAAGTTCCCAAGAGGAAATGTTCATCTGAGCTGGAGCAATTGAGGGTGGTCCAGTCGATGCCGGGATAATTAAAGTCACCTGCTATGATTCTCACGTCATGTGAAAACGAAGCAGATGCGCTAATAGAATCAAAAAGGAGACGATCGTTATCACCCGAAGAATTAGGAGGTCGATAGATAGCACCAAGGAGTGCAGTGCTATTGTTACTTAGAATAACTTCACACCAGATAGAATCTGAGAAACCAACGTCAACTAAGGGTTCGAAAACTGAAGCGCGGAAGCGCTTGGAGATCAAAAGCAAAATTCCACCTCCTCGCCTGTCATCTTTCCTATCTCCACGGAAAGTTTGAAAGCCAGGGACGGAGAAAAGAGCATCACTGTGATGAGAAGTGGCCCAGGATT
>JBCBYL010000228.1:0-2058 GCA_039815855.1 Verrucomicrobiota bacterium | reverse complement strand
TGGATCCAGCAATCTCGACTCAGATGAGATTGCTGGATCCAGAGATGGAGATGTTTTGCTCTTTGCCGGTACCCTTATCTTTAGCACTGACGTTGAGAATTCCGTTCGCATCAATGTCGAAGGTGACTTCGATTTGTGGCACCCCGCGTGGTGCTGGAGGGATTCCATCGAGTCGGAAGGTGCCTAGCACTTTATTATCCTTCGACATCGGGCGCTCACCTTGCAGGACTACGATTTCCACCGCCGGCTGATTATCAGAGTACGTACTAAACACCTGACTCTTCTTGGTCGGAACAGTCGTGTTGCGAGGGATCATGGCTGTCGCTACGCCCCCGGCCGTTTCGATAGCTAAGGTCAGCGGTGAAACATCCAGGAGAAGGACATCTTCGACATCTCCTTGAAGAACCCCGCCTTGGATCGCTGCACCGATCGCAACCACCTCATCAGGGTTCACACCCTTGTGAGGCTCTTTGTTCACAATTTTATGTGCGGTTTCAATAATTTTTGGAGAGCGGGTCATTCCACCCACGAGCACCAGCTCATCAACCTGTGATTCACTCAACTCAGCATCTTTCAAGCAGGCTTTCACCGGAGCTAACGTGCGCTCACTCAGTGACTCGGTGAGTTGTTCAAACTTACTACGGGTAATATTGATCTGAATGTGCTTTGGTCCGCTCTGGTCTGCGGTAATAAAGGGCAGATTGATATCGAATTCTTGTGAAGAAGAGAGTGCAATCTTCGCTTTTTCAGATTCTTCCTTAATCCGCTGCATGGCATCTGCCTGCCCGCGTAGATCGATACCTTCGTTCTTATTAAATTCATCAACAATGTGATCAATCAATGCATTGTCCCAGTCATCCCCTCCGAGGTGAGTGTCACCATTGGTGGACATCACTTCAAAAACCCCATCTCCTATCGAGAGAATAGAAATATCGAAGGTGCCTCCACCGAGGTCATAGACAGCGATTTTTTCATCACTCTTTTTGTCCAACCCATAAGCCAAAGACGCGGCAGTCGGCTCATTTACAATCCGGAGAACCTCAAGACCGGCAATTTTTCCCGCATCTTTCGTTGCCTGACGTTGGCTGTCATTGAAGTAGGCAGGCACCGTAATCACAGCCTGAGTGATTTTTTCTCCCAGCTTTGCTTCGGCATCTGCCTTTAATTTAGAAAGGATAAAGGAGGAAACCTCCTCAGGGGTGTAAACTTTCTGTTCCCCTTTGACAGTGACTTCAACGGCAGCTCCTCCGCCTTTCGCTTCGACCACTTTGTAAGGAAGACGTTTGATTTCTTCCTGAATCTCAGAAAATTTTCGACCGATCAAGCGTTTGACTGAAAAGACGGTGTTTTCCGGATTGGTAACCGCCTGTCGCTTAGCAGGCTGTCCGACGAGACGCTCGCCACTCTTAGTGAAAGCAACGACGGATGGAGTGGTGCGTGCACCTTCTGCGTTTTCAAGCACCACAGACTTCCCAGCTTCCATCACGGCCATACATGAGTTGGTTGTTCCTAAATCGATTCCTAATACTTTTGCCATAGTTGTTCCTTCACTTTGAGGTTTATTTGGCCATTACAACGCAATAACAGTGCCAAGCCAGCACTTACGTAACCTCTTGATAATCAACGATTGTATATTTGAATAAACTCCTAATTGCGCCATAGTGTCGCACATAGGACATTTCATTAGTGCCATATTGACACATGGCTCAAGAAAGATGATGGCCACCCGCCAAGTCATCAAAAACGCACCGCCTAACCCTCGCCCTCCCTTACAAAAGAATAATGTCACACCTGTAACATTATTCATTGAGGCTCTGTTGCGGGCATGGTCTGGAAAATAGGTGTCACAACAGCATGAACCGCCTTCCGCGTTAGCCCTACTAAACAAAGGGCTGTATTTCAATCAGGCTTGTTTTCTGACAGTTGAGATTCAGACCGGCAGATAAAAATTTTAGAGGAAGAGATTAGAAGCTCAATTGCTTCGCGTCTTTGGTGGTTTGGGTTAGACTGGACGCTGTGCCCAAGACCTTATTTCTCTTAGACGGTATGGCTCTAGTC
>JBCBYL010000007.1:0-40522 GCA_039815855.1 Verrucomicrobiota bacterium | reverse complement strand
TTTCTTTGATGGCGATATCGCCGAGGTCGTCATCAAAGAAATTTTGTGATGCGTTGCCATTCCGCCCCAGTTTAACACCTGCTGCATGTAGATCAGGGCCAGAGAGTATTTTCAACTGTGGCACCATTGCCAGTGGGTTTCCATTCGAATCATCTTCACGAAGTATCGCCCAGTTTGGTGCAGTGGTGTCGTTGGCCCCGGTATCGAATGCTGAAATAAGACGCTGGTCTATTTCACCATCAGTTTCGGAAGCTTGCGTAATCACAAAAATTTCAGCTCCGTCACTTTCTGTCACCAGATTTCCGATATTCATCCAGTCGTCGATGCCGTCGAACCTTAACGCATCACTGCCATTGAAGAAGCCTTCGGCAAAAAGCGGTGCTGTGTCGTTGTTGGCCGTTGCAGATCGACCGCCTGGAACCAGATTGGGCCATTCTAGAACTTCGTCGCCTTCGTTGCGCTCAATGAGCGTGGAGGCATCGAGGTGGAGCACGAGCCCATCGGTTACCGGTGAATCGCCGTCATAGGGTGGGAGCGGTGTTGCATAGACCAATAGCTGCGGGCGCAGAGTCGGATCATCCGCGTATTCGCGACTGTGGTAAGCGATATCGCGGTCCGAGGAAATTTCCTCCAGTTTGATCGATATCTTGCCATCTTTGAGAGCTTCAAGCGAAACGCTGTCCCCCAGGAAAAATTTGATCGATCCAGGACCGGTAATCCCGTCAACGATCGCCAGCGTCTTGGAAGGAGTCGGACGAGTCTGGTAGTTGAGTGTCGTTTCGCCCCAGGTGTCGTTATCGATCAAACTTGCTTGTACTTCGCCGACGGAATCGGCCTTGATCGAATTGACCGTAAGCTCCAGCCAGACGGAATCGATATTGTCCGGTAAATCACTTAAGTCGAAACGGAGAAAGGTTTCCCGGCGTCCATTGCCACCTTTTTTGCGCGTGACTAGATTTTCTGTTGTCCCGTAGTTCCGGTCGCTGAAAGATCCTGACCTCACGTGTGCATCGGCTTCTGGGGAAATCACCAGATCCGCTGGTTCTGATGGGGCGACAGCCTGGATGATCGAAATCGTCTTCTCAACGGTTTGAGTGAGTCCATTGGTGTCGTAGGCGATGGCTTTAAGTGTATGCTCTCCAACTTCCAGCCCGGACGCCACGAAGTTGTGCTCTCCGTAATCATCCATCTCATAAGTCGTCGAATCACTTCCTACAAAAACATCGTTTACGTAGAAATCGACCTTGGTGACGCCATCCCGGTCGTTTGCTTGGACCTGCACATCAATGTCAGAACCTGCAGGGATGAATTGATCTAGTGGGAAATTAAAGGACGTTGCGGGAGCGGTTTCGTCTGAGTTCATGTAAGCCCGAAGCCAGGTCATCGCAGGGCGATCCGTACCATCTGCTCTGACTAAAAAGGCATTGCGCTTCACGCTCCACACGTGACCTTCTTCGAATCCCCATAAAGCGACACTGGTAACGGACGGGTGCTCCCACATGACGGGGAATAATTCCTTATAATTTGCGAGCTGCCCCTCGTCGTCCCCTACGTTGATGTCCAATTCGGTGATGTAGATTTCGACGTCGTGATCCAAATTGTCAGCGAATCGATCCAAGCCTGCCTTAATCGTCTTCCCAAGCTTGTTTTCCAAACCATGTGCTTGGCAACCGATCGCATCGATGTAGGGCCCGCCTTCGGCATTGTTTACAATATTAATCATCTCGATCAATTTGCCGGGTTTGATACTGGCGCCGCCAAGGAGTCCATAATCGTTGATGAATAGCTTAACATCCGGGTCGTACTCATCGGCAATGCCGCGAACCATTTTGAACAGGTTGATCAGCCAGTCGTAGCCGGTCTCGTCGACTGGATTAGGATTATCGACTGGATGATAGCCGTCGAGGAGTGCGGCCTCGAGTTCAGGGCGTCGGTTGATGTCGGCCCCGATCTCATTGATCACCCGGAGGATGTCTATTTTTTGGCCTCGCTCTACGTAATAGCGCTCAAACACGGCCCGGGTGTATTTCTCCAGTTCCTCTTTAATGACCTCCGGCGTATGCCAGGTACGCGATTGCGCTGGATACCAGATGCCCTGATATTTGAGGTTCATATTCCGGTCGGTTCCGAATGCCATTTCGTTGTCCGGATCTGTCCATCGATAGCTTTCCGGGGTGCCCGGGTCGCGCCCCACTTTCCAGGACCAGTTTCCTTGGACAATCAAGCTGTCAAAAAGCTTTCCCTCGCCAAACTCTACCTCCCCAGCGACGGTCTTGGGGATCAGACAGCCGAGGTGTTGGCTTTCGGCCTGGGCTTGTGGAGCGGTGCTGACTAAGACGGCCGCCGCTACTGCCAAGCCACTCGCTAAACTTAACCGCGCACTCGGCTTGGATAATGATCTTATGAAAGAGAAGAGACGGTTGTTTAGTCTGGAAGCTAGAGATTCCCAGATCCTGCGGTTCACGCTGTTGTTCATTGGAGGTAAGTTCTAAGTCGGGTTACTAATCGTTATTTTGCTTGTGTAGTAAAACATTCAATGGCAATTCTGCCTATATAGTCAAATAGCTAAAACTGTTGAGGTAAAGCGGTCTGGCCTTGCCTTGTGCCGCCGAATGGCTGTTACTTTGAAGAGATGCGCCCCCACCGCATCAATGGGCCCTTTCTTATCCGGTGAAGGTGTCACTCAATAATTCTTTACCTCCATCAATGCCGCCAAGGTGAAATGTTAAAATATTGACTGACATTTTTTCTTTTTCCTTGCCTGCTCTAAAAAGAGCATAACTCGGCGAGGTCTGGGGGAAGTTTTGTGGAGATCTGTTCCCTAAACACGGCGTCGCAGCAAATAGAAGAAGGCGGCAGCGGCACCCATTAATGCGAAGCTGGAGGGCTCGGGAATGGCGGCGACGGTCCCATTGACATCAAAACTGTCGAGAACGTGGCTCGAATTGTTATTGTTGGTATCGAGGTCGATGTAGAAAGTTTTGGCCGTTCCCGCACTGATCAGAAAATTGCTGGCCAAAGACACCGTTTGCGTCTCTGCATCATCAAACAGGACACCAGCCCCGTAGTCACCGACTGCAGTGTTGCTAGAGCCGAAATAGACGGTGGCAGTGTAAGTGCCGGGACTGTCAGCAGCACCGCCATTCTCGCCATCATCCGATCCTACGAACAGGGTTAGGCTCTCTACCGTGACATCGAAGCCGGCATCTGCGGTGATTGTAAAGCTCAAGGGGGAAGCAACTGTAGACGCAGGGGATCCCCAGCCGTTTGCAGTTGCACCAGAGCGGTTGAGATAGAGAGCATTGGTTGCATCATCAATCGACCAATCGTTGTTGTATCCGTTAGTGGGATTTCCATCACCTGAAATGCCGTTGAATGACATGTTCGAGGCGGAACTTACCCCAGTGGCAAGATTGCTGGAGCCTCTGCTGGCAGTAATGGTTCCGGCCCAGTCATAATTGTACTCCACAAGGACGGCGGCATTCGTTGAAGCTGAAATGCCAAGAGCGAGCACAATAAGTGCATATAGTTTTTTCATGGTCGATATCATGGTTATGGTATGTATTTTTGCTATTTGTTCACTAGGAGGAGTGATTTGAATTCTATGCGCAGATTAACATTCATAGCCAAACCGACAATATAGCCAATTAACCAAAAATGCGGGGGTTGAGGTGATTGTTCAGCCTAAATAAATGAGCTACCCGTCGAGGACTTGTTGCCCAGTGCGATATAAGAGGGAAGCACGGTAAAGCCAGAAAACATCGCGGACCTTTAAAGGAATTCTCGTTGAGACGGGAAGGGTGATTCTTCATGATCCGAGTTATAATTAAAGGATAGCTACGTTTTCGATATCCGGGGGCTAAGTCTGGATGATCATTATTGCTCAGATGCCGTGATTCTGTAAAAAGCTCGCTCGTTGTCATCGGTATCGATGAGCTCAAATTCAGAACCGTCCCCCTGGATAGTGAGGTAGTCGTGCCACTCCACTAAATCAAAGCTTCGTTCGACGAGATATTGACGGTTACTGACTGATTGCCAGATGATTCCTTTCCGGTCTGGCTGGAACTGATCCTTGTTCAGTTTGAGTCTCAGAACACTCGAAGCGTCATCGGGTAAGGTGCCGGCAATCAGTTCTGAGCGGGTATTCTCACCATCTCCATCTGGATCCGTTTCAGGATTCATGTAGCTGCCGGAATCGACGGTGTATTTTTGCGCGAGGTAGTAGGCTACTTCGTTGCGCTCCCAGTCTTTCAGCGAGCGGTTGAAGATCGCTACCTCGGCGATATCGCCATCGAAGAATCGCTCCAAATCATTGCCTTTGCGGCCAAGTTTGACTCCGGCGAGGTTCACATTCGACTTAGAAGCGGTTTTCAATTGAGGCGCCATCACCAGCGGGTTTCCACTGCTGTCTTGGTTGCGCCACATGATCCAGTTAGGAGCGGTCCAGTCATTGTCTCCGGCGCCGTAGTTAGCGATGATCCGTTGATACGTACTGCCATCGGTCTCAGGCGCTTGTGTGATGAGGAATATTTCGATGTCTCCGGTCTCCGACTGCAGGTTTCCGATGTCCATCCAGTCGTCGATGCCGTCGAATCGCACGACTGGGGCTCCATTTAGTGCATCCTGAATGAGGGTAGGGCGCGCATCTCCGGAGTTGGTGGCGTCGTTGCCGTCAACAACTTGGTTGCCCCATGAAGAGATAGGATCGCCGTTCTGCTCAGTCAGAGATGAAGCGTCGAGGTGCACCACCAGTCCACCTCTGATCGGCAACTCTCCATCACCCGGAGGTGGAGTACCTAAGGTTGTCACTTCAAATGGATCGCTGGGACGCCACTCGATCTCATTCGCATCTACTGAGCTGACCGCATAGAAGTATGTCGTGCCACTAACCACACTTTCGTCAGTGTATTCGCTAGGGATTACATCTGTTGCAATTGGGGGCCCAAACGCTTCCTCTGGGCTACTTTTTCGGTAAACATTGAAGGTCATGCCTACTTGATTACTGTCCTGCCAATCCAGAGATACGGAACTTTCTCCAGGTATTCCTACCAGCACGGGCGTTTCAGGAGCCGGATTTGGGTAGGTGCCTGAAGAGATACCGTATTTTTGTAAAAGATGGTAAGCGACTTCATAATGCTCCCAGTATTCAAGTTCACGATCAAAGATGACGACCTCGGCGATATCACCATCGAAGAAATTTTGTGATGCGTTGCCATTCCGCCCCAGTTTAACACCTGCTGCATGTAGATCAGGGCCAGAGAGTATTTTCAATTGTGGCGCCATTGCCAGTGGCTTTCCATTCGAATCATCTTCACGTAGGATCGCCCAGTTTGGTGCAGTGGTGTCGTTGGCCCCGGTATCAAATGCTGAAATAAGACGCTGGTCTATTTCACCATCAGTTTCGGAAGCTTGCGTAATCACAAATATTTCAGCTCCGTCACTTTCTGTCACCAAATTCCCGATATTCATCCAGTCGTCGATGCCGTCGAACCTTAACGCATCACTGCCATTGAAGAAGCCTTCGGCAAAAAGCGGTGCGATGTCGTTCGTTGTCGTCGCATCGCGACCGCCCGGAACCAAGTTGGGCCATTCAAGGACTTCGTCGCCTTCATTGCGGTCGGTGAGCGTGGAGGCATCAAGGTGTAGCATGAGACCATCACTGACTGGTAGCCCTCCCTCATAAGGCGGGAGGGGTGTTAAATAGACCAAGAGGCGCGGACGAAGAGTCGAATCGGCATCAGTATCGCGGCTGTGGAAATTCATTTGAACGCCGGAATTATATCCGTCAACGGTTACGGAAAGTTTCCCATCACCCGCGGTCTCTTCTGCAACCTGATTTCCTACCAAAAATTTCACTGAATCGGTGCCAATGATCCCGTCCACGATGGATAGAGTCTTCGACGGCAGCGGTCGGGTATTGTAAGTGATGCCGGATCCGCCGGATTCGTTCCAGGAATCATCGGGAACAAAGCGTACCCGTGCTTGCGCGCTACTCGTTATCTCCGAACTGGGGGTGAGTTCCATCCATACGGAATCCACGTTTTCTGGCAGCGAACTGACATTGAAGCGTAGGTATGCCTCACGGCGCCCGCTGACACCCCCTTTACTCCAGGCGGTTATGGTTGAGCTGCCTCCATAGTTTCGGTTCGCAAAGTTGCCGATCCTGAGGGTAGCGTCTGCCTCGGTGTAAATGATCAGGTCCGCCGGTCCCGTCGGTGGCACAAGCGAGCCAACAGTGATGGTCTTCTCGACCGTGGTTGACAGTCCGTTGGTATCATAAGCAACGGCCTTCAGGGTATAGTCTCCGGCGGTCAGGTTGCTTAGCACAAAGTCATGTTCGCCGTAGCCGTCCATGTCGTAGGTCTTAGCCTGAGTGCCGACGAAGACGTCATCCAGATAGAAGTCGACTTTGGTGACGCCATCGCGGTCATTGGCTTGGACTTGGACATTGACGTCCGCGCCGAGCGGCAGGAAATCACCCACTGGAAGATTGAAGGAGGTGACCGGAGCCGTGTTCTTCGAATTCATGTAAGCTCGAAGCCAGGTCATTGCAGGGCGGTCGCTGCCGTCGGCCCTCATGAGGAAAGCATTGGGTTTTACTTTCCACATGTGGCCTTCTTCGAATCCCCACAAGGCGACACTGGTGACGGATGGGTGCTCCCACATGACGGGGAACTGTCTCATGTAGGTAGCGAGCTGCTGGTCGTCACCTGCATAGTTGACGTCGTACTCGGTAATGTAGATGTCCACATCATGCTCGAGTCTCTCGGTAAGGAAATCCAGGTTGCCCTTGATGGTGTCTCCACTGGTGGGCTCCATGCCATGGCCTTGACACCCGACTGCGTCGATGTAGGGCCCGCCCTCCGCATTATTTACGAGATTGATGATGTTAACTAAGTTGGCCCGCTTATTATTCCCACCACCGAGTAGTCCGTAGTCGTTGATAAACAGTTGGACATCGGGGTCGTATTCATCAGCAATACCGCGAACCATGGCAAAGAGGTTGATCAACCAGTCGTAGCCTGTCTCGTCGACTGGATTGGGGTTTTGCACCGGATCATAGCCGTCGAGCAGTCCAACCTCAAGGTCAGGGCGTCGATTGATGTCGGATCCGATCTCATTGATCACCCGGAGGACGTCTATTTTTTTCCCTTGCGAATAATAGCGATCAAACACCGCTCGGGTGTATCTTTCCAGTTCCGGCTTCATGATCTCCGGCGTATGCCAATTTTTCGAAAATGACGGATACCAAACGCCCTGATACTTTAGGTGCATATTGTTCGCTGCAGCGAGATCCATCTCACCATCTTGTATGTTCCAGAGGAAGGTGCCATTTTGCTGATACCTGAATACCCATTGCCCCTGAACAATCAGATGATCGAATATTTTGCCCTCGCCAACCTCATTAAGACCATAGGCGGTGTTGGGTGACCGGTTGCCGAGGTGCTGGCTTTCGGCCTGGGCTTGTGGAGCGATGCTGACGATTACGGCCGCCGCTACTGCCAAGCCACTCGCTAAACTTAACCGCGCACTCGGCTTGGATAATGATCTTATGAAAGAGAAGAGACGGTTGTTTAGTCTGGAAGCTAGAGATTCCCAGATCCTGCAGTTCACGCTGTTGTTCATTGGAGGTAAGTTCTAAATCGGGTTACTATTCGTTTTTTGCTTGTATAGTAAAACATTCAATGACAATTCTGCCTATATAGCCAAATAGCTAAAACTGTTGAGGCAAAGCGGTCTGGCCTTGCCTTGTGCCGCCGAATGCCTGTTACTTTGAAGAGATGCGACCCCACCAGACAACCTTGGTCATTCGCACGCTTGTCTTCGGGCTAGGCGCTTTGGTCTGCACCTCCTCGGCGCATGGCTTCTTCTTCGAGGAGCGGAAAAAGCTGAAGGATAAAATCTCGGATGTGAAGGCAGAGATGAGCGCACTGCCGAAACTCCCGCCGCAGACGCTTCCCTGGACGCTAGGGTTCTACCATCATCACGATCAAAAGAGCACCGAGCCCTTTGAGTTGACTATCGAGTTTCCGGCCGCGTCGCCGGTTGACACCGTCGCTCTGATACCGGCTCTTCGTTTTACGCGCAATCGGCAACAGAGTTCATTCGGTTTCCCACGGCGTTTCAAATTGGACCTATACGGGATCGATGGGACGGTGACTACGGTGGCAGACTTTGCGGATCAAAATTACCCGTTAACCGGGGTATATGTGCAAGAGCCACACATGTTCTTTGTCGACTCCGATCAGGTGTTCGCCGGAATTCGTATCACGGTCCATGAATTTACCCCGGGCCAATACGAGAACCGCCCTGAGACCTTTGCCTTGAGTGAAGTCTTTGCGTTTAACGGTGAGCACAATGTCGCTCTCAATTCTCAGGTCAGCCACAACGAGGCGCACACTTATCGGTCTGGGTATGTTTGGACTCCGGCCGCACTCGTGGACGGGTTCATGCTTCATTACCCGATAGATCCATCGGGGCGCTTCGATTCTGAGTTTTTCTCGAAGCGAGAACGAATCCGCCTGTTGTTTGACTTCGAGAGCAAGCAACCAATCGACGAAGTGCGGATCTGGCCTGACTTGGCGAAGCCCAACCATAACTTTCCGAATGCTTACGGGGTCGGTTTTCCACAGGACATTCGATTAGAGGTCGTGGACGATCCAGATGACGACGAGCCTCGAACTATTTTCGCGAGCGATCCAGAGCGGAACATGCGCCCCGGGGCCAATCCCTATTCCATACGCATTGTGCCAACGGCTTCCCGTTACTTTGTTTTGGATTTGGGTAACGCTCTGGAAGAATTTCGAACCTTCAATCCGAGCCGGTCGATCCGACTCAGTGAAATCCAGTTCCTTAAGCAAGGCAAAGTGGTGAGCGGAGGACTTGCCCCAAAAGTTGGCGTTCTTCAGGGAAGTCAGGTGGAGACTGCCTCGAACTTTCTCGATCAGATAAATGGAATCACGAAAATCCGGTCTTTGACCGACGGACGCACTTCCGAAGGGTCCATTCTTCCATTGAAGCAGTGGCTGATCGATCAAGCGAAACGGGCGAAGTTGCAGCGCAGACTGACCAATCTGCAAAAGCAGTTGCCGGCTATGATGGCGACCGAGAAACAGAATATTCGTTGGGCCACGATTCTCAGCGTGGCGGTTACGGTTATCCTCATCTTGATCATTTGCGTGGTGATTCTCTTTGCGAGGCAAAATTTGTATAAGATCAAGCAGCGACTCGCGAGCGACCTGCATGACGAGATCGGCGCGAATATCAATAGTGTAGGCCAACACATCGAGCTCGCGCTGGAGCTTAAGGAATCCAATGCGGATGGGGCGGATCAGATACTCCGCGACGCACTTGACGTGAATCAACTCACGTCGGAAGAGACGCGCAACTTGAACGAGTTCCTGGGGGACCGTCGCAACGACTTTTCGTTTTTAAGTCGTGTACGACGGACGGCGAAGATCATTCTGCGGAACACGAAGTGCACGTTCGAGTTCAATGAAATGGACTGGTTTGATCAACAACCGGTGCTGAGAAAATGGGACCTGATGCTGTTCATCAAGGAGGCGCTGACGAACGTGGCGAAACATGCCGATGCGAGCGAGGTGACGATTGGTACCTGCCGGGAAAGCGGGAAGGTGATCGTCCAGATAGCCGATAATGGGCGTGGCATTCCTGATGAGCAGATTCCACCCGACCAGCTTCATAAACGGTCGCTTGCGCTGAAGGGCCATTTGGATATTAAGACATCTGAAAACAACGGAACCGCAATCAGTCTTGGCCTCAAATCTACCTAATCATGAATGCTCCAATCAACGTCGCGATTCTCGAGGATAATCGCCAGTATGTAGAATCACTCCGCAAAGTGTTTCAGTATTCCGAGGACTTCGAGTTAGGCTCGGTTTTTCAGTCTGCTGAGGAGTTGGTGGAGTCGCTCAACGAGCCGGACACGATCAGGGGAGATGTTCTCTTACTGGATTTGAATCTGCCAGGGAGAAGCGGAATGAGTGTGATCCCGGATGTGCTTCGTAAAGCGCCTGCGCTCAAGGTGTTGGTGCTGACCAGGGAGAACGATTACACGGCGACCTTGGAAGCGATCAAGCTGGGTGCGTCGGGCTATATCCTCAAAGATATGCCGATCAATGGGATTCGCGAAGCGATTCGTGATGTGTTCGATGGCGGTTGCGTGATCGATCCGCAGCTTTCGAAGTTATTGTTGGGCTCTTTGATCGGCAACGAGTCGCTAAGCGAAGAGAAGCCCTTGAGTGAACGCGAGGTGGATGTGCTTCGGCTCATGGCCTTGGGCTACGCGAAGAAACAGGTCGCGGACGAACTCAATGTGAGTTACGGAAGCGTCGCCCAAGCGACTCAGAGTATCTACCGAAAGCTTCAGGTTCCGAACATCACGGCGGCCGTATCGGTCGGAATTCGCCAAGGGCTGATTTAGCCCGAATAGTTCATAACACTCGGGCCGATCTGCTGTGACTCCGCCTCATCAATGGGCCCTTTCTAATCCGTGTTCATCAGTGTCCATTCGTGGTTTAAAAACTCACTTCTGAATTGAATGAGTTACCCGTCCAGCTCATAGCTGAGCCTTCGGATTTCGGTCGACATGGCGTCCTGAATTTTTTTGCGGTATTTATAGGCGGTGTCCTCCTGGATCCCGCATTCCCGGGCGGCCTCTTTGGCATGGGCACCTTTGAGCATCAATGCATAGACTTGCAGCGGCGTTTCCTTAAAACGCGGCTGAATCGCATCCCAGGCACGACGAGTCAAAAACAGACGCCACTGTTTTTCTTCTTCATCGCTTAACGCGTTATCGGCATGCATATACTCCAGCACATCCGCGCCATCCGGAACATTTAAGTTGCTGCGCTTGTTATGTGCCGAGTTAATAAAATTAATCACGGTGTTGCGACAAATCGTGCACAACCACGTTCTGAATTTACACCGTTCCTGATTGTAGAGGAACTTAGGCAGTGCTTTCCAGACTTTGACCAGCACATCCTGGGTGATTTCTTCACAGTCTGCTGGGGCCAGGCCGTGCTTTCTGGTCATGGCCTGAATATAGGGCGTGTATTCCTTGCAGAAGCGGGACCAGTCCTGCTCAGTGCCATGATGCTGCAACTGATAAATCAGGGTTTGGCTGGTGTTTAAGTCACTCATGGGGATTTTATGGAATCATATCTTCGCCTCTGGAGCGGAAGATCTCCACCTAATTCAGGCACTACAGGTATAAAAAATCAATCATCATCAAAAATCCGTCCAGAAAACGATTTTCCTCTTGTTTATGATATTGGGAATTTGTGAGTAAAATGATTGATAGTGGGATAAATAAGGTTGCTGAGCTCGATGACGCTATGAACAGTGTCAAATCGTTTCAGTTGTGTCTGCCCGAAAACATATCGGTCCATCATCACGAAAGGGGGGGCGATGAGGGCAAAAGCAAATATAAGGATAGGCTAGATGATCGACACCTGTTGATGATCAATCAGGGTGCAGCTGTTCGGCTCCTCATGGATGGGATCTCCTATTCTCTTTCACCGGGACATGCCATCATTATCAAGCGATTCCAGCATTACTCATTTCAATCTCAGGATAATACTCCTGCGGATTGTCTGGCCATCGCCTTCCAAACTCGGAATGAGATTGAGCTGAATCACTTTGCCAATGCCCTGATTCCTTTGGGTAAGGCAGAAGATGAACTGATCAGAGATTTTCTGGATTCCTATGCCCATGTCCGAAAGACCAATGAAACTCATGACAGGGACTTTCTCATCCTGAAGTTCGCTCAGATCCTCATGACGCTGAGAAACACTCACTTCAGTAATCATCCGGACCTGACAGAGGAATTGAACGACTCTTCTAGAAATCAAGCCCATCAACGGTTCTTAAATAGTCTCAACCAGTTTCTCGATGAAAACCTGGAAGAAGGGGTGGGGATTGATCAAATTGCGCATCACTTATCCCTTTCCCCCGTTCACCTGCGTCGGAAGTTCAAAGCCATCACGGATGAAAACCTCGGCAAATTCCTTAAACGATATAAATTACAGATCGCCATGCGGCTGTTGACCAACACCGATATGTCACAGGTTGAGATCGCCACGGCATCGGGTTATCAATCCTTATCCTCGCTCAATCGAATCTTTAAAGACCAGTTTGGAATGTCGCCGAACCACTATAAAAAAGACTATCTTGCTCGTTTGAAACAGGAGCGAGTCACCCAAAAATGAGGTTATCTCAGCAAAATGATCACTTTTGGTAAGCATTCGTCCCTTTTTGCTTTAAAATATGAGTAAAAAGCACGTTAAGATTCATGCATGAAAAAGAAAACTGACTTAGTAGCATTAGCATTTTGTCTCGGCATCTTTTCCCTGCCCTCTCTTCAAGCACAGCTTGTCGTGGATTTCACTGGTTTTGGCAACGACGATAATGTTGGCCCTACCTCGCTGACACTGGATTTGACGGGGATCACCAGCAGCACAGTATCCATCGAGACAAATGGTTTTGTGGACGATACTCCTGTGGTCACAGCAGCGAGTTTCGGAGGTTCTGGAGATCTCGATATCGATTTCACCGCAGGCAATGCTTTCAACGAATCGACTTGGGCGATCACTTCGACCAATGTCGAAAATTTCTCGAGTAACAGCAACACTGGTCGGACAGGCTTAGGCATTCGAACCACTGGTGAATCGGGTGGATTGAATGGCCTCCGAAGTGTCCAAGGAGACGAAGTAATTGCGTTCACTTTTGACACCTCTGGTCTAACTACCAGCGACACCCTCCAGTTCAGAGTCATCGCAGGCAGTAATAATAGTAGCAATAGCTTCACTCTCTATGAGCAAACGGGCGCAACATCAGGTTCCCTTTTAGAAACTGTAGCTACTAACCAGACGATTAATACCTTCCCTACTACTGGAGTAAGCGCGTGGTTTGACGTCGATGGTTTGGAATCGTATGCCTTCCAAGCTAGTGGTCAGCTTAACATCCAGAGTATCGAATTCCAAGTCGTTCCAGAACCTTCGACGTTCGCTCTGCTTGGGCTGGGTTTGGCCGGACTGGCCTTGCTTCGCCGTCATCAGCGGTAGTCAGCCACACAAACCTGTTTTCTTTCAAAAAGGGTCGACCAATGTCGGCCCTTTTTTTATGGGGTATTCCCCGACAGGGTAGTGGGCTGCTTGCATGGATGTCCCTGAAACCTGGAATGAGCGCAGTGGCATGGCTCGACTCCGCTGAATGAAGTCGACTGGAGCGCATGGACCACTTTTTACCCCTGAAAACGAAAAAAGTGCGTTCAAGGTAGAAAACCGTCCAGAAAACCATATTCCTCTTGTTTATTTAAGTATGACAACAACGTTGCAGCGTCGATTGCTGGATGGGGTGCGCATATGATATACTCCTGCCAATCTGGTATTATGGAATGGGAAATTCATTTCAAGTAAAGCAAACAAACCACACAGAAAGATAGCTGTATTCTGAACACGATGTTCACTCCGGTTGCCAATCATAGGAACGATAATGAAAAATAGACTAACACTACCAGGTATCCTGCTGATATGGATGCCACTCATGAATGTATTCGGCGATGCCGCTCAAACCGTAGTCGTCGATCCGGCTGGGAAAGTAAGTACCTTAAAAGCAGCGCGTGATGTGGTCCGGGAGATGCGAGCTGGTGGGGAAAAGGGCAATATTGACGTTCAGCTCCATGATGGAACGTATACTCTGGATGAGACTTTAATCTTCGGTCTCGAAGACTCAGCCCCCGACGGCGCGGTCACGCGTTACATTGCCGCGGATGGAGCGAACCCACTGATATCGGGGGGCAAGACGATCACGGGGTGGGAAAAAACTGATTTGCAGGGCGGGATGATTTGGAAAGCCCCTGTCCCCTGGGCCAAGGGCGATGCCTTTTTTCATTGTCTTTACGATGGCACCAAGCTCCTGCCGCGTGCGCGGTCGGAGGGGTTCGTCGCCAACGAGCAATGGATCTACGACAAGAAGAGGCACGAGAGTAAGAAAGGCTTTCCGAAGTATGCGGGGGAGATGAAGTATCGAACCTCATTTACCTTCCCGGGAGACATCGTTCAGGATTGGGATAATCTGGAAGACGTCGAAGTCTATGGTCAACCCAACCGCAAGTGGCTCGTCAACTATCTGGGGATTCAATCGGTCGATGTGGAAAACAAGGTAGCCCAGCTGACGGTGCCGGCAACCTACACCATGACCGGTGAGTTTTTTGTCGAAAACCGTATCGAATACTTGGATACACCTGGCGAGTGGGTGCTCAATTCCAAAGAAGGCATGCTCTACTACTGGCCGGAATCCGGCACGCCGGGGGAGCAAATCATTGCCCCGGCCCTCACTGAGCTCTTCCGCGTCGAAGGCGTCAGTGATCACTCGCTGGCAGGTTCGAAGGAAAAGCAGGTGGAGGGGATCGAGTTTGTCGGTCTGCGTTTGGCCTATGCGGATCGCCAACGTTGGCTGCCGGATGATATCGGTATTCAGCACGACTGGAATCTGTGGGACAAGGCCAACGGACTCATCCGTTTTCGTGGCGCGGTGCGCTGTGCGGTGCGAGACTGCACCTTCTCAGACAGCGGCAGCGACGGGGTGCGTATGGATTTGTTCTGCCAGAACATTACAGTTGAAGGCTCAACCTTCCGCGACCTGGGCGGTACGGGAGTGCTCCTCTCCGGGTATGGGCCCGGCCAGAAGGACGTGAATAAGAACAATGTGGTCACCGAGAATGAATTCGTCCGGGTCGGGCAGATCTTCCAGCATTCCCCCGGCATCTTTATTTGGCAGAGCGGCCACAATACCATTTCGCACAACCACATCCATGACCTTGCCTACACTGGCATGGTCGTGGCCGGCGTGCGCCGGCGATTCTTTAATCCAAAATTCGAAGAGATGGGGATCACCAATGATCCTTTCAAAATCTGGGACTTCCCTGCAGGAACACGCGAACACCTCCCAACCATTCGCTGGGAGGAAATCACTCTCACAGATACCAATGAATGGGATGCCTACGCCCCCTACATGCACGCGCGCGGCAATGTCATCGAATACAATGAAGTGCATGATGTCCTCAAACTGCTCCACGACGGCAATTGCATCTATCTGTCCGCGCACGGAGATGGAAACATCGTCCGCTACAACGCGACCTACAACCACCCGAAAGGCGCTATGATTCGCACCGATGATGACAGCCATGGTGCCGAAGTGAGCCACAACCTCATGATCGGAACGATGTCCCGGTCAGGCTATGCCATGAAGGGGCTTAACGAAGCGCGGCATAACATCTTGATCAACTCCCTTCTCACTACGGGAGGTGCTGGCAACACCATTCATCCGAAGTCGATTCTCGAAAAGAACTTGCTCTACTACACAAAACCGTTCGAATCCAAGGTGAACAATCGGTTTGACTGCTTAGAAGGTGGCTCCAATGAGAACCTCTACTACTCGGAACAAGGTGGCGCGGAGAAGTATTTGGAGAAATTCCGGGCAATCGTGAAGTCACCCGGTGCTGAAACAGACAGCGTGGCCGCAGATCCACTCTTTACTGATCTCTCCAAGGGCGACCTGTCCTTCAAGAGCGGCTCACCCGCGATCCAATTAGGCATTGATCCTATGCCGCGCGAGATCATTGCAAAAATGGGCAAAAGCAGAGATCCCTTTATCGAACGCTATCAGGAGGTTTTCGGTCACCTTGACCAGTGATCGATCTGTTAACGACTACAGTCGCGGCAACAATCCATTTAGAACAGGAAACCACCCCGAATATCTATGATAATAACAAACCAATATCAAAATAACATGTCCCGAAAATTAATGGGGATCCTGGCGACCCTGTTACTGGGAACGATGAGCCCCACCTACGGCTTAGACAATGGACTGGCTCAAACCCCGCCGATGGGATGGAACAGCTGGAACGGATTCCGCTTTGGCGTATCGGAAAAGTTAGTCAAAGAAACGATCGATGCGGTGGCCAGTAATGGATTAAAGGAAGCCGGATATGTCTACATCGTGCTGGATGATGGCTGGCAAGGGGAACGGGACGACAACGATATCCTGCAACCTCATCCGGAGAAGTTTCCATCAGGTATCAAAGCGTTGGCGGAGTATGCCCATTCCAAAGGACTCAAGTTGGGCATTTATTCCTGCCCCAATGTTTTAACCTGCGGCAATGAAACCGGTAGCCTGGGCTATGAAACCATCGATGCACAAACATGGGCTGACTGGGGAATCGATTTCCTGAAGTATGACCATTGTCCTACGAGGAATCAGGAAAGGGATCTTCCCGGGGAGGAAATCCTGAAGCGGTATAAAACGATGCGTGAGGCACTCGCGGCGACCGGTCGGCCCATCGTCTATTCCATTGCGGATAAAGGCTGGGTAGATGGAACCGATTTATCGAATCCTGACAGGTTTTCCTGGGCTCCGGAAGTAGTGAATATGTGGAGAACCACCCAGGACATCAAGCCGAAGTGGAGTCGTATCATGCAGATTCTGGACTGGCAGGATGGCATTGCACACCTGGCCAAGCCGGGTGCCTGGAACGATCCCGATATGTTGGAGGTCGGAAATGGTCAGCTAAGCCTGGCCGAAAACAGAGCGCACTTTTCTTTGTGGTGCATCCTGGCCGCCCCTTTGATGCTCGGCAATGATCTCAGAGACATGTCTCCCGAAATTCTCGAGATTCTCACTAACAAAGAAGTCGTTGCCCTCAACCAGGATTCGCTCGGAAAACAAGGTGAAAAAGTCTGGGACGGAGGGGATCAGGAAATCTTTATCAAACCGCTGGCAGGCGGCAGCCTGGGTGTGGTCATGCTCAATCGAGGCGACTCCGGCACAACCATGACGCTGGAATGGGATCATTTGAAACTTTCGGCAACGGCAACGGCTCAACTGAGGGATCTTTGGAAGAAGGCAGACCTAGGCGAATTTAATGGCAAATACTCCGCAGAAGTAGCGAGTCATGATGTCGTGACCTTACGAGTTACACCCAAAAACTAAGATGCCACAAGACGGTTGATAGAAATGCACCTTATAAAAAACACATGATCAGAAATCTTTTTAAACTCAATAAAAGCAAACGCCAAAATGGTGTTTTCCACCGATAGGAGTCCACATGTTAACGACAACCTTCCATAAACTAGCCATGGTGCTCGTCGCACTGATGTGCGCTGCGCTGCCCGCTAACGCGGAGACAAAACGCCCCAATATCCTCTTTGCGATTGCTGACGATATGTCGCACGCCAGTGCCTATGGCTATCAATTCCTGGATACGCCGAATTTTGATCGCTTGGCGGACGAAGGCATCCTCTTCACTCGAACACACACTCCGAGTAGTAAATGTGCCCCGGCTCGTTCCTGCATCATCACCGGTCGCAATCCCTGGCAGCTGGAAGAGGCGGCCAACCACTGGCCGACGTTTCCAAAGAAATTTAAATCCGTGGTAGAAGTCCTGGGCGAGAACGGATATTTCACCGGCTACACCGGGAAAGGGTGGGGACCTGGTGATGCTCAGGGTCGCGACCTGACAGGGAAGCAATTCAACAAAAACCGAAAAGAACCTCCTCCAACAACGGGAGCCTCACGTGTGGATCATCCTACAAACTTTATTGATTTTCTTGATGCCAAGCCGGCGGACCAGCCCTTCTTTTTCTGGTTTGGCTCCTACGATCCTCACCGTGGATATGAATATCAGTCCGGTGTCAAGAGCGGCAAGAAGTTCGAGGACCTCGACTTTCTGCCCAAATTCTGGGGTGACGACGAAGGCGTGAAGCACGATATTTTAGATTATGCCGTGGAGGTGGAGATCTTTGATCGCGAGTTGGGAGATTTCCTCAACATCCTCAAGGAACGCGGTGAGCTGGAAAACACCCTCATCATCGTGACTTCCGATAACGGGATGCCATTTCCCCGTTACAAGGGCCAGCCCTATCAATTATCGACCTGGCTGCCCTTGGCCGTGAAATGGCCTGCAAAACTGAAGAATCCAGGTCGCGTCACCGATGACTTCATCTCGGTTATCGACTTCGCGCCTACCTTCCTCGATGCAGCTGGTATTTCCGAGGAGCAAAGTGGCATGCAGACGATCGAAGGGCGTAGTATGCTGGATCTCGTTGCCGATGAGCCGAAACACGACCGCAGCATGATTCTCACTGGGCGCGAGCGCTTTGATTTAGGCCGCCGGGTGGATGGCATGGATCTGAGCTACCCCGTGCGCAGCATCATTCGCGGTAACTACATCTATATGCACAATTTCGAGCCCGATCGCATTCCGGGTCAGATGGATACCGACGGCAGCCCTACCAGAACCTACGTCAATAGTCTGGGAACAGACTCCATGCAGTGGAAAGTGGCCTTCGGGATACGCCCGCAAGAAGAATTGTATGACCTCGAGAAAGATCCCGAATCCATCCACAATCTGGCCGACAATCCGGAATATGCAGACTTGATCGAGGAGTTGAAGGACGAGATGTTTGCGGCGCTGAAAGAACAAGGCGACCCCCGCATGTCGGGCCAAGGCCATCTCTTCGATGAATATCAATATTACCATCCGCCTCACAAATATGAGACTACGCTCGGGAAACTGCGCGAAGCTCATGGCGATATTATTGAGGTCAAGCCCAACTCCAAGGACCAGGTCCTTAGAATGCGCACTGGCTTCCGCTTCTTTATCGATCATCAGCTCATGGTGAGCTCCGACAAGGAAAACTGGACCCCCTTCGGCGATCCCATTCCAAGCACCGGTAAAACCGAAACGATCACCGCACCATCCAAAGACACCACCACTTACTATCGCTGGGAATTCTCGCGCACACCGGGGAAGTAAAGCGATGCAACAAGTTACTTTATCAACTATCTTAGTCGCCAGCTTAATGCTGGGGGGTGCCCATTCACCTGCACTCGCAGCGGAAACTCCTCATGATCCCGCCAAGGATGCGCGCATGGAATGGTGGCGGGATGCGAAATTTGGCCTCTTCATCCACTGGGGGCTGTATTCGGTTCCTGCCGGCACCTACAAAGGCGAGAAGACGCCAAAGAACTATGCCGAGTGGATCATGTATCACATGAAGATTCCCTATGAGGAATACAGCTTGTTAGCTAAAGAGTTTAACCCGACACAATTTGACGCAGATGAGTGGGCTCAGCTCGCGCATGATGCGGGTATGGGCTACTTCATTCTCACGACAAAACATCACGATGGTTTCGCTCTCTTCGACAGTGAAGTATCTGATTACGATGTAATGGATGCTTCACCCTTCAAACGCGATATTTTTGGAGAGCTTGCTGAGGCGTTTAGGAAAAAGGATATGCATGTTGGCGCCTACTACTCGCATGACATCGACTGGAGTCATCCTCAAAAATGGGGTGGCAACACAAGCGCGAAAGGCAGCATGTATAACGACTGGGATTTTGATGTGCCTAAGGATGACCGGACCCTCTTTCGAAAATATCTGGATGAAAAATCCTTGCCGCAGGTGAAGGAACTGTCGGTGAACTACCAACCTGACTTGTATTGGTTTGATATCCCGACGATGATGAAAGCCGAGGAATCCAAAGAATTTCTAGACCTGGTCCGTGAATACACGCCGAATGTTGTGATCAATGGGCGCCTCGGGAAAAATGGCCTGTATGGGGATTACAAGACGCCCGGCGATAATGGTTACTTTACCACTCCCCAACCCGGCGACTGGGAAGCGATTGTCACTATGACCGAGTCCTGGGGCTACAAAGAGAACCCCCATGAACAGAAGTCTCCCGAAGAATTGATCACCCGCTTTTCCCAGGTGGTTTCCGCTGGGGGCAATTTTGTGGTCAATGTAGGCCCTAAGGCAGATGGCACGCTTGCCGACTACGATGTGTTTATATTGAAAGCCTTCGCCGATTGGATGGATGTGAACAGCGAGGCCATCCATGGCACCCAGCATAATCCCTTTCAAGAGTTTTTTCCCTGGGGTGATTGCACCGTAAAAGGCAATGCCCTCTATCTCCATGTCAATGAATGGAAGCCGGGAATGCGCATCGAGCTTCCACGCCTCATGAGCACCGTGAGTTCCGTCGAACTGCTCGGTGACGCCGAAAGGGAGCTGACATGGAAACAGGCCGATGGTAGCTTCGACATCACGCTTACCGGGGACCCAATACATGCGGCCGTGTCTGTGGTAAAAGTGACCTTTAAGGAATCTTCCGTAGAAGTGTCGCCACTCTCAATGGCGACAGCTGACGGATACCATCTGGAGTCCCGTTACGCGTTGAGTCGGGGAAACAAAATGATAGCGATGCGTCATCAGAACCACAACGGCTCAATCGTAATCGATACGCGCACCGGTCATCACCCCGGAAATGGCCATGTGGCTTGGGAGTTGAATATCGAGCAGCCAGGCACCTATACGGTGATTGCGGAGTTTGAGGACTCAACAGGACAAACCGATGTAGAGGATCGCACCCTGACCCTGAAAGTGGATCAGAATAAAAAGCCCGCCCTCTCATCAGTGGTGAAAATCTCCGACATCCAAGACGGCAAACACCCCCTGGGCGAGCTGGAGTTTAAGCAAAGCGGAAAAGTCGAGATCGCTCTCAATGCCGAAACAAAAAAACGCGGTAGCCTATACCTTAAAGGATTCCATTTGATCAGGAAGTGAAGTGCTCGTTTATTTCACGATGAAATTAAGCATCAAATCGTCCTTTTTCATACTGCTGAGTGTTGGGCTGTCTGCAGTCCTTGCTAACGCTTCGGAGAAACCCAATATCATTATTATTCTAGCCGATGATCTCGGTTATAATGACATTTCGCCGACACCCTTTGGAGCTGGCGAGGCGCACGATATAAAGACACCCCATCTTGAGGCGTTGGCCGATCAAGGCACGGTGCTCACATCGTTTTACGTATCATCAGTCTGCACCCCAACACGTGCATCGCTTATGACCGGGTGCAATCCGGTTCGTGTCGGTATGCCCGGGGTACTACTCAATGACACAAAGGGCCTCCATCCAGACGAGATCACCATCGCTGAGAAACTGAAGGAGCAAGGCTACGTAACCGGCATGGTTGGCAAGTGGCATTTGGGTAAACCCGATAGCATGCTGCCGACAGCGCAAGGATTTGATCGTTGGTATGGAAATATCACATCGAATAACCTCAAGACGGATGTATCCGCGTATGCATTCACTCAGGACACTACGCTCCTCGAAGGGATTACCGCAGAAGATCTTGCAAATGGCGTGAAGGTCAGAGCGCCGATTCTCCGCGGCCAGACCGGAAGCAAACTCAAAATCGTCGAGGCTCCGGGCGACCAAGAGCAACTCAGCATCAATTTCGCGAAGGAATCCGTCGCATTCATCCGTGAAAACAAAGACAAGCCCTTCTTCCTCTACCTCGCATTCACAGCCCCCCATGATCCCCTTTATCCTTCCAAGGAGTGGCAAGGCAGCAGTCCACGTGGGAACAAGTTTGGAGATGTCGTTCAGGAAATGGACTGGGGTATCGGCCAGGTCCTCAGTGAACTCGAATCACAGGGTATTTCCGAAAACACGTTAGTTATCTTTACCTCCGACAACGGAGCCCACAAAAACTGGGGCGGTAGTAATGCTCCATTCCTGGGAAACAAGGGCACCGTATTAGAAGGCGGAGTAAGGGTGCCGTTCATTGCTCGCTGGTCAGGAAAAATCGCCGCGGGAGCCCAAAACGACACTCCCTCACATATCATCGATCTATTTCCTACCATCGTGAATTTGACTGGAGGAAGTATCCCCGACGACCGTATTATCGATGGTCGCGATATTTGGCCCGTGCTGTCGGGAGATCCTAATGCGCCAGTCGCTCACGAAACTATTTACATTTATCGTGTCAGTCGGCAGCGAGCCATTCGGCAGGGAAAATGGAAGTATCATGCCGCTTATCCCCAAGAGAATCTCGGCGAACGTCTCTTCGACCTGAGTGCCTCGGATCTTGAGGACGATGGGGCGAACGTCATCCAGCAATATCCTGAACTTGCCAAAAAGCTGGCAGAGCAACTCGCAGCACATAGCGAAAAACTCCGAAAAAACAGACGCCCTGCGGGAGTCGAGAAGTAAGTGCCCGCACAATTTATGCGAATCATGAATCAAAACTCTTACCTTAAAATTTTCACATGCCTTACCCTGTTAATGACTGGGGTTGCCAACGCTGCGAAGAAACCAAATATCGTCTTCTTCCTCGTCGATGATTTGGGATGGGCCGACCTGAGCTGCGATGGGAGTGCTTTTCATGAAAGCCCTCGTATTGACGCACTTGCCCAGGAGGGAATGAAGTTCACTCAGTCTTATACGCCCAGCGGTGTTTGCTCACCCACGCGTTCAAGCATCATTACCGGTCAGAACCCGGCTCGACACGGCGCCACCAATTGGGGCAAACCGATGAAAGATACTGTGCGTTCTTTTGGGCAAGACTTTCTGGAGGCAGGTTATGCTACTTTTTTCACTGGCAAATGGCATATCAAGCCCATGACACCGAAAGATGCCGGATTTGCGGTCGATCAAGAAATCACTAAAAAGATGTTCAACCCGGATGACCCCAAAGCCACCCGTCTGATCACTAAAAACACTGTTTCCTTCATTCAGAACCAAACGGCCGACAAGCCATTTCTTGCCTATGTGAATTATCACGCCGTACATGCTCAGGCCATGGAAACGCAAGAACGAGTGGCGCAATTCGAGGAGAAGCTGAAGACAGATCCTCCCCAGCCGGGAAAGGCGATAGGAGGCACCCACCCGAAGGATTGGAGTTGGAGGCAGAAACACACCCAAGACAATCCGCAATATGCCGCGATGCTCAAAGCGGTAGATGACTCCGTGGCAGAGATTCTGAACGTGGTAAAAGAGCTCGGTTTTGAAGAGAATACACTCGTCATTTTCAGCAGTGACAACGGCGGCCTATCCACCCGTTACAACCTCACATCCAACCTGCCACTCCGCGTCGGCAAAGGCTGGCTCTACGAAGGTGGCGTGCGAGTGCCGACTATCATTAAATGGCCCGGAGTCGTCGAGCCGGGATCCGTTTCCGAAGCGCCCATCATCAGCATGGATTATTATCCGACCATGCTCGAAGCCACGGGACTGCCTCTTCGCCCTGAAGATCATGTCGATGGGCTGGGTCTCTATTCACTCATCACCGGTGGCGATGCGCCGACTCGAGACACCCTTTACTGGCATTATCCCCATTACCATGGGGCGGGTAATGCACCCTCAGGCTCCATTCTTCATAAAGGCTACAAGCTGATCACTTACTTTGATCGAGATCTCACCGAACTCTTTCACCTCGAAGAAGACATCAGTGAGCTCAATGATCTGTCACAGTCTATGCCAGAAAAGGTAACCGAACTTTCGACGATGTTGTCCCAATGGCAGTCTTATATACCCGGGATCAACTTTGGCGAGGAAGAGATCGCTAAGCGACACTCTAAAAAGAAGAAATAACACCCATGGAACTCACTATCCCTAATTACATGAGATACACTCCCTTAGCGCGATTCCCGATATTCGCAAGCCTGATACTCAGCGTATGCTCCAGCTCATTACAGCTACAAGCCTCCGAGAAGAACTTACCCAACTTCATCATCATCTTAGCGGATGATTTGGGATATGGTGATGTAGGCTGTTTCGGACATCCAACCCACAAAACACCGCACATCGATGCGATCGCCAACGAGGGCATTAAGTTTACCGATTTCCATTCCAATGGTGCCGTCTGTAGTCCGACCAGAGCCGCACTGATGACGGGGCGCTATCAACAGCGCACCGGGATTACCGGCGTCGTCACCGCAGCTCGACATCGCCACACAGGCCTAAGCCCGGATGAACTGACTATCGCCGATGTCGTAAAATCTGCAGGTTATACAACTGCGCTCTACGGCAAATGGCATCTAGGCTATGATCCTAAATTTCATCCTATCCAACAAGGCTTTGATGAATTCATCGGGTTCGTTGCGGGGAATGTAGATTACCACATTAAGATCGATCAAACAGGCAGAGAGGATTGGTGGAAACAAGATAAGTTAACACCCGAAGAAGGTTACATTACCGATCTCATTTCGGATCACGGCGTAGAATTTATCAAACAGAATAAAGATAAACCCTTTTTTCTTTATCTCGCTCATGGTGCGCCTCACTACCCCTACCAAGGACGTAGTACCCCGCCTCTTTACACCCCCGGAAAAGGGAGAGATAAATCCAAGGACAACCCCACTCGTGATGTTTATAAAGAAATGATAGAAGTCATGGATGAGGGCGTGGGTCGCATACGCAAGGTGCTTGATGAATTAGACCTGAGCGAAAACACCTTCATTATATTCTCTGCCGATAATGGACATTCGAAAATAGGGAGCGCCGGCCCCCTCCGGGGAAAGAAGACTAGCCCTTATGAAGGAGGACATCGTGTATCGACCGTCGCCTCATGGCCTTCGAAGATCAAAGCCGGAAGGGTATCGAGTGAAACACTCATGCTGGCGGATCTTCTCCCCACCTTTGCCTCGATGGCAGGTGCGAGCATTCCTGAAGACCACGTCCTCGACGGCGTCGATATCACCCCATACTTGCTCGATAAAAAGGCGATCGCCCCCAGAGATCTCTTCTGGGGTATCGGCCCATATATCGTCGTGCGCAGAGGCGAGCATAAGGTGATTTTTTCGACCAGGAAGTCAGACAAGGTCGAACTCTATCATCTCAACGAGGATCTCGCAGAGAGCAACAATTTAGCCTCTCAAAAACTGGAACTAACCCAAGAGCTGGTGGAACTGGGCCAACAATGGCATCTGGAGGTCACAGACGGTGTCGAACCTCTCACTGCAACACGGGCATCACAGTAAAAAAATGTAATACAAAAACCCCATATGAAAAACCTCCTATCTCCACTGATCGTCACAATCGTTTTACCGATCTTCTCCTTAACCATACCTGTGCATACAGCGAAGGCTGATTCGGTATACGGGGACGATTTCAATCACCACAAATTCGTTCCTCATAAAGACGTGGCCGATAAAGATAAAATCTGCTTCGTCCTCTACACAACGCACAACGACATTATGAAAATGGTGGTGCAATTCTACCCGCTCGACGCAGACGACAGCCGAACAGTGCATCTCGAGGTTCAGCAGGGTGGAGAATGGAAACGCATTGCCACAGAAACCGTACGCGAAGATGACTATGGGGTTTACGATGAGAAAGCCTGGAATCTGCGCTTTCGGGTAGAGAATTGGGATATGTCTCAAGATGCGAACTACCGCGTCGTCGCCCTTGATGGCGTCGCCACCTACGGAGGTCTGATTCGCAAAGATCCTATCGAAAAGAATGAAATCGTGGTCGCCGGGTTTTCCTGTAATTCCTGGAAAGACCTGCATACCCGTCAGGATGTCGTCGATGCCGTTAATATCCAGGATCCCGACCTGCTCTTCTTCGCTGGCGATCAAATCTATCACCATACCCATCATCTCGGTGAATGGCTCATTTTCGGAGAACAGTTTGGCGAACTCACCCGCAATCGCCCGACGGTGGCGATTCCCGACGACCACGATGCGGGTCAGGGAAACCTCTGGGGTTCCTCGGGGAAAAAACCAAAACACAGAAAGGCACATGACGGCGGCTACCAAAGAGAGCCTCAATACGTCAACGAGGTGCAATTTGCTCAAAGCGGCAACCTGCCCGATCCCTACGACCCGACGCCCGTGCAGCAATGGATTGGCGTTTATTATACATCACTGAAGGTCGGCGGTATCGACTTCGCCATTATCGAAGACCGTAAGTTCAAAAATGGTCCGCTGGAAATCTTCCCGGAACTCGCGAGCCAGGAAAGAGCTGACACGCCTAAGGGTGTCAAAGGTGAAGATCTGCAAAGCGAAGAAGCGGTCTTACTGGGGGAACGACAACTCGCGTTCCTCAAAGACTGGGGACAAAACTGGGAAGGCGTCGAAATGAAAACGGTGCTTTCCCAAACCATCTTCGCACAAGCTCAGACAAAAGGTCCCGATCTCGATTCCAATGGATGGCCGAGTGCTGGCCGTAATCGCGCTCTAGCTGAAATGCGTAAGAGCTTTGCCTTTCATCTGGCGGGCGACCAGCACCTCGCGTCCGTTATCCATCATGGCGTCGACGAATTCGGTGATGCCGGATATTCCTTCTGTGTTCCTGCGGTCGTGAATCACTTCCCCCGCCGCTGGAGCCCGGGGAAGAACTTCCCACCCGTCAGAACGATCGATGGCCCTTTAAAGGGGCTCGGCGACTACTTCGATAATTTCAAAAACCGCATCACCATGCATGCGCATGCCAATCCCGGTGCGTTTTCGCCGCCGGTACACGTGGGCAACGATCGGGCACGGATGGGCACCGGACATGCCATCGTTCGTTTCAACAAGGCGGAGCGCAGCATCACCATGGAATGCTGGCCGCGCGGAATGGGGCCCGGCACTGAAGACGCACGCCAATATCCCGGCTGGCCCATCACCATTTCACAAATGGACAATTACGGCAAAGAAGCGACCACTCATCTGCCAGAGTTGAAGATCACTGGGCAGAGCAACCCCGTTGTTCAGGTAATCGAAGAGAAGACCAATGAAATCGCCTACACGGTGCGCATCAACGGAAAAAGCTTCCGCCCCAAAGTATTCGCCTCTGGCACCTACACGATCCACGTCGGCGAAGGAGATAAACGCAAAACCTTAAAAGGGGTCAAAACCGAGGATATCGGCGGAGATAAAGTCATCGAAATTGAACTCTAGGCCCTCAGGAAACCGACTGACCCGCCTCAACCCATCACAGAAATGAAAAAAATAAATCAATTCCTAAGTTCCTGTCTCCTTGTCCTGTTGCTGGCAACGGGTTCCCAGGCCCAGAACACTTACCAGCCGGAAGAAGGCTCGAACGAAATTGCCGAACAGCAGAAGCTGAAGAAAAAGAAATATAAGATCGATCCAGATCTGCCGACGGTCCTCATCATTGGAGATTCCATTTCCAAAGGTTACTTCGGCAGGGTGCGCGAGCACTTTAAAGGCAAAGCCAACATCGTTCCGAATCCCGGTAACAGCCAAGGCACGACCCATACGCTAGCGAACCTGGAATATTGGTTGGAGGGTCCAAACTGGGACGTCATTCACTTTAACATGGGGCTTCACGACCTCAAGCGTGTGACTGAAGCCGGCACATCCAAGAACTCGAGCAATCCGGATGACCCTTACCAGGCCGACCTGGCGACCTATCGTCAAAATATGGAAAAAATCGTGGCGCTTCTTAAAGACACTGGTGCCGAACTCATCTTTGCCACAACGACCCCTTTCCCGAGTGGGGTCAGGCCTTACCGGGATCCTGAGGATGTGCCGAAATACAATGCTGCCGCACTGGAAATTATGAACGCCAATGGTATTGAAGTGAATGATCTAAACGCCTTGGTGAAGCCGCATCTGGACACCGTACAAAAACCCAAGAATGTCCACTTCCTTCCCGAAGGATCTCAGATGCTGGCCGATCAGGTCGCTGAAGTGATCGCTGCCAAACTAGGTCTTTAATGGGTTGATCAAAAATAGAGCCCTCCATCGTATAGGATTCGCCTATGAAAATCGCCCATTCTCTTCCAACTCACGCGAAGGTGAGATTCCTTAGCATTGGCCTTATCACGATCACTCTATTGGGCTTTGCGACAACTCTATCGGCTCAGGAGATCACTTCTGAAAACAACAAAAAGCTTAAAGCCGCACTCGAGAAATACCCTGAAGCAGATGCCAATAAAGATGGCGTGTTAACTCTGAGTGAGGCTCAAGCTTTCCAAAATGCTAATCAAAGAGAAGGCAGTGGTTCGGATGCCGCTACGACCAGAACGCCTTCTGCTAATACAAAAAAGGGCGATAAGTCAGATCTCGCGATCAATATCCCTCCGGAACTCGAACAGGAAATCATTGAGGGGTATCCAGAAATGGATATCAACGGCGATCAGAAGATCAGCCTCGAAGAATTAAACGAAAAAGGCGATAAGAGTGCTCGAAAAAAACACGGAATTAGCGGCGATTTGAGCGGTAAAATTCAGGCGGTCGTCAACAGGAATAATTACTTGGAAAAACTCGCTCAAAGCGTCGCTGGTACCAAAAAGAAGATGAAAGCCCTGGGCTACGAAGTGGAGTTTGGAATTAAATACAAAGACAGTGGCCAAGATACCACTTACATTGATTTTGTTTACCCAAAAAAGAAGGTCTACAAAAGGGCTCCGGTCTTTTTTTATGTGCATGGTGGAGCTTATCGCACCGGAACTCGAGGCAATGTGTTCGGGGAATCATTGGAGGCAGTCGTGAGTCAGCTATCCGAAAACGGCATTGCCGTAGCGACCATCGGATACCGTCTTACCGGGAAGCTGGATGACGTGCGAATGACAGACCTGAGTGAAGATATTCAGGATGCCCTTCGCTATATGGCGAAGCACAGGGATACATACGGGATAGATCCCGAAAGATTCATCACGATGGGGAAATCAGCAGGTTCAAGCCTGGCTCTGCTGAGTGCTTTGTGCCCTCACGATCATTTACCTGGAGCAGTGATGGGACCGGGAACCCAACATACGGTGATCGGGAATGTGAGCTTCTTCGGGGGCACCACTTTCTCAGCTCCGGAAGTGATTGGTAGCAGCACCGATAACTCGACAAAAAATAGTCTTTTTCCGCCCAAAGGAGACTTATCAACCGAAGAAATTGTCAGGCTCACCAGCCCCGACCTCTTTTTCACATCAGACTCACCCCCAATTCTTGTTTTTAGTGGAGAATATGACGGTGACCTGGTGAAGCACGGACGTTACCTCAAAAAACTAGGCCAGAAGACCGGGGTTGAAGTCACTTATCATGAGATAAAGAACGCGGGACATGGATTCGGGGACAGTACTGCTCATGGAGAGCTATCCATGACTAATGACGAAGCCAACGCAATCGTTGTCGAGCATATCCTTCGGTGGGTGAAAGTGAGCCAGTAATTAACGCAATTACTCTGTTATTTTACATAAAATGAAACCAATGAACGATACCATGAAAATTTTACAACACATGTCGTCTGAAACGAACGCGTACTTCATAAGAATTGGGCCTTGCAGAGGTCTTGGATTTAAAATGACTAAATAAATACGAGAAAAAAACGATGAGATTCAAAAACATAACAACACTACTATGCGCACTGGCGTTGATTTCGGCAGGGCTGCAAGCAAACGAGCCTTCTTCAGAAAATAACCCGAGGCTCAAGAAGGCGCTTAAAAAATATCCAGACGCCGATACGAACAATGATGGTATCCTCACCGTAACGGAGGCCAGAGCTTATGAGGCGAAAATGAGTGGAGGTGAAACTGACGAACCGGAAAATCAAGAACCGGAAGTTCAGAATGACCAGGAAGCCAAACCGGGCCAACGGAGAGGATTCCGTGGAACCTTATACACCCCGGCACCAGGAGTGACTCAGAAATCGGAAGTCTATAAGACCGTTGATGGATTAGAACTTGCTATGCACCTGCATTTCCCGCAGGGGTGGAAGGCAACCGATCAACGGCCGGTGATGATTTTCTTCTTTGGCGGAGGCTGGAAGAAGGGAACCCCCGAACAGTTCATTGTTCAGGCCAATCATTTTGCGGGTCGCGGCATCGTTACCGCGCGGGCTAATTACCGTATCCACACGGAGAAAAGAGGCAACGTTCTGCCCGACAAGTGTGTGGAAGACGCCCGTAGTGCGGTACGCTGGCTGCGTGCCAACGCCACGAAACTGGGGATCGATCCCGAGAAAGTGATTTCGTCGGGTGGTTCGGCCGGTGGGCATTTAGCGTATTGCACCTCGATCAAGGAGAGTGTCGATGATCCGGAAGATGACCTGTCCATTTCACCGATTCCTCAGGCCATGGTTCTCTACAATCCTGGCTTATTTTATGCGAGCAGCATAACAGAGGAGAATGGTTTGTTATGGGAATTACCGGCTGAGAAACTGAAAGCGATCGCTCCACTGGAACATGTCGATAAAGATACACCGCCTGCCTATATTCTTTTTGGTACGAAGGATGGCCTGATAAGAGGTGCTGATGAGTATCTGAAGATCGCCAAGGAATTAGGCATCCGCGCCGAGATGTTTACCGCTGAAGGACAAAGTCATGGGTTCTTTAACAGCGAGCCATGGATGAGCAAGACCATCCCTGTTGTCGATGATTTCCTGGTATCGCTCGGTTATCTTAACGCGCAATAGAAAGAGCAGTATTGTGAACGAGTGGGCCTTCAGGCTGGAAATGGCCCCGACAGTCACTCCTGCTATCGACTCACTCATTCGTGAGTTTATGTCATTTTCATCAAATCTTTAGTCCAGTAGACGTCATTTATCTTGTTTACGTACTTAGGAGGGAATGAGCGCGGCTCGATTCCCCGATTGTAAACATAATCACCAGAAGCCCTATTTAAGAACTCATGAATCTAAAAACACTAAGCAAGGCAGTCTTTGTCCTGAGCGCTCTCGTATGCTCTGCACAGGCCGCATCGATCTCGATAGAAAATGAAACGCTGATACTGAGCATTGACGAACTCAGCGGCGATTTGACGCTGCGAGAAAAAGCGACCAATCGGGAGCTGGTCACCAAAGGTAGACGGGCACTCTATAGCCATATGGAGTATAAAGTCGGTCGGCTCGTCGGGAAGGCAGCGAATGACATTGAGGTCGTTACCAGCTCAGATTGGAATGCCGCCAAGCGCACGGTTCGAAAGGAGACCTTCACCGACAGTATAGGGAAGGGCAATGTGCTCGTGGTGCGCGAGACAAGTAGCAGCGATATCACGGCTGAGTTCTCTTATCACTTGTATGATGGCGACCGCAAGCTGGTTTTGATGGGACTCACCGTGCTCAATCAATCTGGCAAAGACTTCCGCCTCTTTGGAGCATCACCGCTGGAAAGTGCTCAGATCAGCGCCTTAGCCAATCACCAGAATCTCAGGTATCTCGAAGGCGGCGCCGGCAATGAGAAAAACAATGTCATGGAGGGCGCCGACGTCACCACGCGTAATAGCCTGATGCTTTTTGGAGAAGCCGAAAAGGGGCGCACCAGTGTGGTGGCTGGCGGGGCACGCTATGAGGATTTCTTGCGGTGGGTTCGGAGTCGCGACACCGATGGAGGCATCGTCTTCGATGTGATGTTGACCGATCCATCGGGAAAACTGATTCCAGCGGGCAGCAGCTACCAATCGAATGACTTGAGTTTGATCAGCTTTCAATCAGCAGATCCCTTCGAAATCCTCGAAGACTATGGCCTCTATTTCGCGGAGCTCAATTCGATCAAGCTGAATTACTATGACTTTCCGACTCTGTGCGGTTGGCATATGGCTGGAGCGTTCAACAGAATTGTCAAACACCCGTGGAACCGCGGTGACGGTCTGGTTCAGGAAGCAAAGGATACACAGGCGACAGGACTGACCCGTTTCATGAAAGTCGGAAGCCGGCTTGAGCCCGATACCTACCCTTGGAAAGATAATGGCAATACCTCACAGGGATGGTGGACGGATGACCGACTTCTCAAGTATAATAAACTGGCAGCGCCAATCGACACCTTTGAAAAATTCTGCCAGGGCGTCCTCGAAGCGGATGGTGTTCCGTTCACGTATCATCAGGTCAACATGCCTTCCAGGGATTTTGTCAGAGCACACCCCAACTGGGTGATGAACAAGGATATTACCCATGTCGATCGCGAGTATAAACGGTATAATATTTTCATGGACTATACCCATCCTGAATGGCGCGAGCATTATCTCAATGTCTGGAAACGCTGGAAAGATGCCGGACTCGAGGGCATCAAGTTCGACTATCCTCAGGCAGGCTGGATAAAGGACGGCGGATTCCACGATCCCACAGCAACAACCTCCTACGCCTACCGACAACCCTTTGCGCTCTGCCGAGAGGGACTGGGCGAAGACGCTTATATCCATGAGCGCTCCTTGCACGCCTGGACCAACAATATTAAAGAAGATTATCCATTCCAGTTTAACTACCTTCCCAGTGATCTCTGTGTGGGTATCGTTGATCTGCAACGGACTGCCGGTGACAACGATCATTTATCACCCGACATGATGGCTCTGATCGGCCTGCGCTGGTATAAAAACCGGACCATGATTAGCTATTATCCGGATAGTAAGGCGATGCACCTGCGCGCTGATTTCCTTCCGGATGACAAGCAACAGGAAGTG
This sequence comes from Verrucomicrobiota bacterium, assembly GCA_039815855.1. Taxonomy (GTDB): domain Bacteria; phylum Verrucomicrobiota; class Verrucomicrobiia; order Methylacidiphilales; family JBCBYL01; genus JBCBYL01. Next base: position 8,315 of record JBCBYL010000007.1, on the reverse strand, counting down.
GTCCTACTCCGTCCAGCGGTGCGACAGAACATTTTTTCACAAATCTACTTCATTTCCGGACGCCTGGAGCTGAATACGCCGACGTCCCATCTCGATGAAGGAACACAGCATGACCTGACGCGTGTCTTCCCTGTGCTCCAAAGCAGAAAGTCACCCCGTCCGGTGGATGCCTTCAGCCGCAAGGGCGTTCCGCAGGTGTATGCCTACGACGTCGAACCCGGTTGGCAGCAAGTGATGGTGACGAACAGTTTTCTCAAGCATCCGGTGCGCCGTAATCAGATGAAAAAATTGAAGGAAGAGATGGGGGACGCCTTTGATCCCATCCGTATTTTTTATCAGAACAACGACGATCCCAAGGGGATTCAGAAAATTACCGTTCCCCTCAGCGGTGATCAAGTGACCACCGGCAGCCTCGGTCTTGATCCGGCCAAGGAGTATCACGTGACCGATTTCTGGGCTCAGGAATACGTCGGACGCTTTAAGGGAAACCAGAGCATCACCAGTGAAATCAAGCCACAGGAATCGCGCATTCTCTCGGTGCGTGAAGTGAAGAACCATCCACAAGTCATCTCCACGGACCGCCACATCATGCAGGGCATGTTTGAATTAACTGATGTGAGTTTCAGTGGGAATACCCTGTCGGGCAAACTCGACATCATCGCGAACGATCCCATTACCCTCACCATCGCCCTCAACGGCAAAACGGATGCTCCAAAAGTTACCTCAAGCACACCTGGCATTGAAGCCAAAGTCATCGAGTCCAATGCCGAATGGATCAAGGTGCAATTCTACAGTCCAACCACCCAAACCATCAACTGGGAAGTAACCTTTTAAAACTCAGCCAACATGTGAACTTCCGACAGAAGAGGGTTATCGCCTGGCAGCAAAAAGAACGCCATCATATGCTAATGAAAACTAGCTTACTCATGCTGCTCGCATTGTCCTTAAGTAGTTTCGTCTGCGCGCAGGCTCCAGAGGCTCCGGCGATCCCAGAAAAAGTGCAAAAGCGAATCCTCAAGCAGCAGCCTCAGGTTGATGTGGATGGAGATGGCAAGATCTCGGTCGGGGAGTTGAAGGAGGTCTATTCGACACTGCCTGCGAAGGTTCAAATGGCGATCGCCATTCAATACCCGGAGCTCGTGGGTGGCGCTCCGGAAGTTCAAGCGGAATCGGCTGAGCCCGAAGCAAGTTCTGAGGATCTTAAAAAGCTCACCGTTGCCCCGCCCCTGGAAGGCGCTGCCAAGGGATATAACTGTCTCTTTCTGGGGCATAGCTTTTTTAGACCAATGGCCAGTCGGATGATGGGCCAACATGCAAGTGAACTTGGAATCGCTCCAGCTAAGAACAAATCAGGTGGACCCGAATCCTTACTTGTGTTTGCCGGTGGACAGAATGGGCACCCTCTCGCGCTTCTGAATCGCGAAGGCACGTGCGCAGCAGGGAAGGCTAAACTGGATGAAGGGAAGACAGAACTAATTGGGATGACTTATTTCCCGGAAACCAACCCGATCACTGGTGAATTGATCCCTGAACTGGAAGGCTACGATAGTATCAAAGGCTACCGCGCATGGGTTGAGTATGCGGTCAAAGCGGGCAATCCCTTGAGGAAAGTCTTTATCGCGATGCCGTGGGCCTACTATCCGGAGAAACTTTCCTATGAGGTGCGCTCTCTGAATATGAAATCGAACGCTCAGTCAGTGCTCCATCCCATCATCGATGGGCTGCGCGCAGAGTTTCCGCAGATTGAATTTATGATCACCCCATACGGCCAAGGCGCCTTTGAACTCGAGAAGATGTTTGATAACGGCGAGCTTGCCGAGGATGGCATCACCCAAAAATTCGGTTCAAGGAAGGGCCCTAAGGGTGTCTCGATTTACAATGATACTCTCGGGCATGGCAGTACTATTCTCGTGGCTCTATCGGAGCTGATCTGGCTGTATTCGGTCTTTGATGTCGATCTGGATGAATACGATTATGATACCGGCTATAAAGCAGATCTGAAGTCGGCCGCGAAACGTGTCGTCGATAAATATCCAAAGCTTTACTCGGGAAAGTAGAAATCGGGTTCTTGCTTCAGTTGTTTGTTCGCCAATCTATAAACTACCATGAAAATTAAACGCATTGGAACCCTCGCATGTTTCTCATTTTGTCTCTCCTCGCTTTTAAGTGCGGCGAGCATGGAAGATCTCACACCAGTCAAGAACCCGGAACAGCTAGCACCAGGAATTTGGAAGCTGAGCATTGGTGACGTCAGTAAGGAACTGCGTTACACGGACCACGCTGCCGCTCCTCCGCGCATGGAGGTGTTAAACGAGAAAGTGGATACACCTTATCCCTTTGCGGACAACCCGATCTCCTTTTACGTGTCGCCGGATAAGCGAATTAGCGTGCGTATTCCGGCGGACACAGATGAGTCGATTTACGGTTTCGGACTCCAGCTGGACGGGATCAAAAAATCGAAAAAGGTTTTAAACCTGAATGTCGATCATTGGGGGAAGGGCAACGGGCGCACTCACGCACCCGTCCCGTTTTATATTTCATCTAAAGGATACGGTGTCTTTTTTAATACAGCGCGCTTTTTGAAAGCGTATGTGTTATGCGGAAACCGAAAGGATTCTCCGAATTTACCTGAGCCGGTCGATCGCAACCCGGTTACAAGAACTGCTAAACGCTGGACTGCCCTGCCCGATAGCGATGCGGTGGAAGCGCATATCGTGGGGAATGGGCTGGAAGTGATGATCTTCTCCGGGGAGAGCCTGTTGGATATCGTATCCCGTTATAACCTGTATAATGGCGGTGGTGCCATGCCTCCACTCTGGGGGCTTGGTTTCTGGAATCGCACCAAAGCCAGTTACAATGAATCTGACTGTGATGCAGATATCAAAAGGTTTGAGGAGGAAGGGTTCCCGCTCGATGTGCTGGGGCTCGAACCGGGGTGGATGACCATGTCCTATCCGTGCACCTTTGAGTGGCAGAAAGAACGTTTTCCGAATCCGGGTGCCTTCTCCCAAAAGCTACTCGATCAAGGAATTCGCCTGAATTTGTGGGTGAATCCCTATATTTCTCCCGAGGCAAAGCTCTATGAACCGATGTACCCGCTGTCCGGATCACACACCGTCTGGTTGGGCATTGTCCCCGATTACACCCTGCCGGAAGCCCGCCGCCTGCTGGCTGAACAGCACCAGCGCGAACATGTGGATATCGGGGTCAGTGGTTATAAAATCGATGAGGTCGATGGCTATGATCAGTGGCTCTGGCCGGATCATGCGACGTTTCCTTCCGGAACATCGGCGGAAGCGGTGCGTCAGGCCTATGGGGTGTTACTTCAGAATACGACCTACAATGACCTGTTCAAGAAACACAACACGCGTACCTATGGTCTGATTCGTTCCAGTAATGGTGGCGCATCCGGCTATCCCTATGTGCTCTACAGTGATTCCTATAACCATGAGCAGTATATTACCGGGCTGTCGGCCGCCAGCCTGTCGGGGATTCTCTGGACGCCGGAGGTGCGTCAGGCAGCGAATGACCGCGAATGGTTGAACCGTTTTCACGTGGTTTGTTTTTCGCCATTGGCCATGTTGAATGCCTGGTCGTCTGGAAAGAAGCCGTGGGATTATGCAGACGTGACTGACGAGGTTCGGAAGACGGTGGAACTACGCATGCGACTGCTGCCCTATCTCTATACCGCCTTCTCCGAGTACAACCGGAAAGGGGTTCCGCCCATTCGCGCCATGATTCTTGAGGATGGGTATGCCGAGAAGAAGGCGGTCACCCAGAAAGCAAAGCTGGATGACGTGCGCAACCCGTATGAGATGGTCAAGACCGTCCAGAAAACAAATCAATACATGTTCGGTCCCTCGATCATGGTTGCTCCATTTTACAATCAATACCACAGTGAACGTACCGTTCAGCTACCGGAAGGGGACTGGTATGATTTCTACACCGGAGAATTGGTCGGAAGTAATACAACCATCACCGTGAACGCTGAAGGAATGGAAAATCACCTACCTCTATTCGTCAAGGACGGCGCTTTGATTCCGATGCTCACCAAGCCTGTTATGAATACCAGAGACGCATATGGCCAGAAGCTGGAAGTTCGGCACTACGGCAAGAAAGACGGCGAGTTCACGCTCTATGAAGATGACGGCAAGACCTTCGACTACGAGGAAGGGGTATTCCGTTTGCGTCAGTTGACCATGGCCGAGGGGGCTGGGAATGAGAAAATTATTAGAGATAAAGCACCGGCCATGTTCGGACCGGTTACACAATGGACGACAATGAATAAGTAGCGAAATAGTATTTCCCTGCCATGATGCCATGCTAAATTCCTAAAAGAATGAATGAAATATGAACAAAATAACTCTCCTTCATATCGTCGGCTGCTGTTGCACCCTGTTTTTTGCTCCATGGAACCTGTCAGCTGCTGAAAAACCAAACATCATTCTCTACCTCTCGGATGATCTCGGCTATGCCGATGTCGCTTTCATGGGACATCCCTACGCTAAGACCCCGCATATCGACAAGCTGGCCAGTCAGGGCACTGCTTTCATGCAGCATTATGTGACTGGAGTGACCTGCGCGCCTAGTCGTGCTGGACTGATGACCGGTGTTCACCCCGCGCGCTATCCCTTCTATCCCGGAAGCTTTGGCACGGGCAATCAACCGACCGTCACCTCCATCCTGAAAAAGCATGGCTATGCAACCGGACACTTCGGGAAGTGGCACATGGGGCCAAACGAATCCCCCGGCACCTATGGATATGACGTCGTCTTCACCGAGAGTAATAATAAAAACGATTTTAATACCGCATCGCGCGATGAACCCCTCACGGATGAGGCGATCAAGTTCATCGAGCGTATGGCTAAGGAAGGAAAGCCCTTCTATGCCAATGTCTGGGGGCATAGCACCCACTACCCCGTTAAAAGCTACCCTGAATTGATTCAAGAATTCGGAGAAATTCCCTTCGACCGTGCTGACTTCTCTGAACCGATCCAAGAGCGCTTTGACCGCAGTGAATCATGGAAACCTGATCTGAAAGACTCCATGACTCAATACGTTGCTGACGTCTATGGCATCGACAAGAATGTCGGACGGATCATGGAGGCCCTCGACCGCTTAGGTATCGCCGATCAGACCATTTTCGTTTTCTCCAGTGACCACGGCCCTCAGAATGAAGGCAGTGAAAGAGACTACGCAGAACACATGCTCGGTTACGCCGGCCCCTTACGCGGTTACAAGGGCCAGCAACTCGAGGGAGGGGTGCGCGTGCCTTTCGTCATCCGCTGGCCGGGAAAAATTGAAGCTGGCCGAGTAGACAAGGACAGTGTCACCTCCTTTATCGATTGGCTACCTACCCTCTGCAGCATCACGGGCATCGACGATCTCCCTGAGCAATATGATGGGGAAGATGTTTCCGATATCTGGCTCAATGGAACACGCGAGCGCAATACCGCCCTCTATTGGAGAGTTTCTTCATCTAGGGCTCCAGTTTCTATCCGAGAGGGGAAATGGAAATTTCATGAACCCAAAGGAAATAAGGGCGAAAACGAAGGACCTCTGCTCTATGACCTGTCGACTGACGAAGAGGAATCAACGAATCTGGCCAGCGCAAACCCTGAGATCACCGAAAAGTTAGCCGCCATGGCAGAAAAGTGGAATTCCATTCTGCCCACTGAATACGAAAAAGATCTACGAAAGGGCAAAGCTAAAAAAGAACCCTTAGAAGTCACCATCACTCCCCCTCTTTTTTAAGCCTTCAGGATTTCCATAGTTCTGATGGTGAGAACGCCTTGAGCTGCTCTGCACTCATCCTTCTGCATTCAACCTTCTTACTTTATCTCCTTCTCACTTCTTCATTTACACCGCTCTATTTCCCCATACCGTGAGCCCCTTTGCTTATGGATTGGGAAACGATAAAACGCGAGTGGTTCGGTAATGTCAGAGGGGATCTTCTGGCCGGGCTGGTCGTAGCCCTCGCCCTCATTCCGGAAGCGATCGCGTTCTCCATTATCGCCGGGGTCGATCCTAAAGTCGGGCTCTATGCCTCATTTTCAATGGCAGTCGTGATTGCCTTTGCCGGCGGTAGGCCTGGCATGATCTCAGCCGCTACTGGAGCAATGGCCCTACTCATGGTCAATCTCATCAAGGATCACGGGCTCCAATACCTCCTGGCTGCCACCCTCCTTACCGGAGTCCTGCAAATTGGATGCGGCTTTCTCAAATTGGGCAACCTGCTCAAATTCGTTTCCAAGTCGGTCACGACCGGATTTGTCAATGCACTCGCTATCCTCATCTTCATGGCTCAGCTCCCGGAGTTCAAAGGCGCAGGACCACTCATGTACATCATGGTCGCAGCGGGACTGGCTATCATCTACCTCCTACCGCTCCTCACCACCGCTATCCCCTCGCCACTCGTTTGTATTCTCATCCTGACTGGAGTCTCCATTTATTTCGGTTTCGACCTACGCACTGTCGGGAACATGGGCGACTTACCGGATACGCTCCCCGTCTTTTTCCTTCCCGACGTACCCTGGAATTTAGAAACCCTCATGATCATCCTGCCCTACAGTATTCCGCTTGTCGTGGTCGGGCTCCTCGAATCACTGATGACGGCCAGCATCGTTGATGAACTCACCGATACAGAGAGTGACAAGAACCGAGAATGCAAGGCACAGGGACTAGCTAATCTTGTCACTGGATTCTTCGGCGGCATGGCCGGTTGCGCCATGATTGGCCAGTCTGTGATTAATGTGAAGTCGGGTGGCCGGGGTCGGCTTTCCACCTTTGTCGCCGGTCTGTTTCTTCTCATCCTCATCATTGTCTTCGGGCAATGGGTCGAACTGATTCCGATGGCTGCCCTGGTTGCGGTCATGATCATGGTCTCGATTGGAACCTTTTCCTGGCAGTCCTTTGCCAACTTTAAGAAACACCCGAAAACATCCAGCCTGGTCATGGTTAGCACCGTAGCCGTTGTTCTGGTCACCCATAACCTGGCGTGGGGCGTCATGGTCGGCATCCTCATCAGTAGCCTCTCCTTTGCCCGCAAGGTTGCCAGCCTGATGCGGATCTCATCTACTCTAGACGTCACCGGACAGGAACGCACCTACCTCGTTGAAGGGCAGCTCTTTTTCGTTTCTTCCAGCGAATTCGCCAATGCGTTTGATTTCAAAGAAGTGCTTTCCAAGGTTGTCATCGATGTCACCAATGCCCACTTCTGGGATATCACCGCCGTTTCTGCCTTGGATAAAGTTGTGATTAAATTCCGACGCGATGGAACGGAAGTCGAACTCGTGGGTATGAATGAAGCCAGCACCACCCTCGTCGATCGTCACGCTATCCATAACAAAGAAGGAGCAGAAGCCACACTCAACAGCCACTAAACACTATCCAACCATCGAACTATCGAACCATTTCACCATCCAACTATCCAACCATCCCCCATGAACCCAATATTATCCTGCACCGATGGCTCCGTTTACGCGGATAGTGTTTATCACTACACCGCTTGGGCGGCTAAGAACCTCACCTCCCCTGTCGAGGTCATTCACATGCTCGATCCGCACCGGGAGCGCGCCGAGATCAAAGACCTAAGTGGAAATTTCAGCCCCGGCATGAAAGAGCAGCTTCTCGATGAATTAGTGAGCCTCGAGGAATCGAAGAACCGTGTCGCCCGCATTAAAGGCCAAGCCATTATTGACGCTGCCGTAGAGGCTCTCAACCGGGCTGGCGTCAAAGACATTAACGCCCATCAAATCCATGGCAGCCTCGTCGAACACCTCGGCTCCGCCACCAGCGATGCTTCACTGGCCATCATCGGCAAACGCGGTCAGGCTCATGGCGAAGCCCGTGAACACCTAGGCAGTAATATGGAACGCGCTATTCGCGCCAGTCAGTGCCCGGTCCTGGTCACCTCATTCGAAACCCACCCAACCGAAAAATTCCTCCTCGCTTATGATGGAGGAAAGAGTTCGATGAAAGCCCTTGAATACGTTTTGACCACCCCGCTCCTCAAAGGCATGACCTGCGAACTCGTGCGGGTCGGCCATGCCACTCCGGAAGCAGAGCGTGAAATGAACTCTCAAGAGCAGGGATTGACCGCAGCTGGTTATGATGTCCGGATGCGGATCATCTCAGGCGACCCCGCCCAAGTCTTTTCCGTCCTCGTGGAAAAAGAAAAAATCGATCTTCTCGTGATGGGAGCCTACGGGCATTCGAAAGTCCGCCAGTTCCTCGTCGGCAGCACCACCACCGAAATGATCCGTTCCTGCAGAGTGCCAGTCCTCATGTTTCGGTAATTTTCAATCCTCCCAACC
>JBCBYL010000204.1:0-2648 GCA_039815855.1 Verrucomicrobiota bacterium | reverse complement strand
ATCAAGAATTTCCCTTTACCGCGATCTTCATCCTCTCCTTCGACTTTCTCCATGTAGGGTTCGAGGAACGCCACCGCAGACTTCATAGTTTCGGCGGACTGCAACACAAAGGGCAATTGCATTTGACCGGAGCCAAACAGTTCGCCCACAACCTTCATCCCATCCAACAAGAACGTATTGACAATCTCCAGTGCTTTATAGTCCGCATCTAAAGCAACCTTTAACGCCTCATCTAATCCAATCCGCTCGCCATCAATAATATGTTGCTTCAAGCGTTGGTCGATGGGCAAATCCGCCAAGGAAGCCCCCGCCCTAGCATCCTTTGTACTCACCCCCGTAAAAATTTCCGTCAGCTTCGTCAACGGATCGTAGGTGCAAATATCTCCTTCAAATCTGCGATTGTCATAAATCAAATCGAGACAGATTTGTTGATGGTCATCATCAATTTTCGACAACGGTAAAATCTTGGCCGCCGAGACAATCGCCCCATCCATTCCAGCCTTCATCGCTTCATTTAGGAAGATCGAATTTAAGGTAATGCGAGCGGCTGGACTCAAGCCAAACGAAATATTAGAAACACCCAACATAAAATGAACACCGGGCAGATTGTCTCGAATCAGTCCAATGGCTTCGATCGTTGCTTTAGCATTTTCCCGATCCTCTTCAATCCCCGTTGAAATCGGTAGGGCTAAGGTGTCAAAGAACAGTTCATGGGGTGGAAGCCCGAACTTGAGCGCATCCTGATACGCCCGTTGGGCAATCTCGAATTTTTTCTGGGCGGTGCGAGCCATGACCTCTTCATCGATACAACCGATGACCACCCCTGCACCATAGTCTTTTGCCAATTGCAGCACTTTAAAGAATCGCTCTTCTCCATCTTCATAGTTGGTGGAATTGAGCAAACACTTGCCACCGGCAACCTTGAGACCCGCTTCCATTTTGGTCCACTCGGTGGAGTCGAGCATCAGTGGGAGCGTCGTATGCTTCACCAGTCGGGATACGAGTTCTCGCATATCCCGTTCGCCATCACGCCCGACGTAATCCACGTTTACGTCCAGCATATGTGCGCCTTCCTTGACCTGGGATTTTGCGATCGCTAACAACCCATCCCAATCATCTTCATTCAACAGCGTGCGGACTTTTCTAGAACCGCTCGCATTTAATCGCTCACCAACAATTAGAAAAGAATTATCCTGCTGATAGGTTTGGGCGGAATAAATGGACGCTGCTGCTGGTGTATAGGAGAGGGACTCCCGAACCTCCTCTACGGTATTTTGTCGGACTTCACGCTCTTTGAGTGGGGTGTGTTCCACCGCGTCGGCCAACGCTTTAATATGGGCTGGGCGCGTACCGCAGCACCCCCCAACAATCTGAACGCCATGTTCTGCAATGAACCCTGTCATGGCGGTTGTATAGTCTTCGGGGGTCATTTTATAAACCGCCTGACCGCCAACATTTTCGGGTAGTCCCGCATTGGGAATACAGGAAATGGGGAAGGGGGAATTTTCCGATAGATACTTAATGTGGGACGTCATCAAATTGGGACCCGTCGCACAATTTAGACCTAAAACACTGATAGGGAACGGTTCTAAAATGGCCAGCACCCCAGAAATATCTGTCCCCACCAGCATGGTTCCCTGGATTTCCATGGTCACCGATACCATTAGTGGGAGGCGTGCCCCTTTTTTGGCAAACACCGCCTCAAAGGCACTCAATGCTGCCTTAATTTGCAGAACATCTTGACAGGTTTCCACAATGAACAGATCGGCTCCTCCGTCATAGAGACCCTCTGCTTGCACCATGAAGCTCGCTTTCAGTTCATCGTAGGTAATATGACCGAGGGTGGGTAGCTTGGTGCCTGGACCGATGGAACCTGCAACAAATCTGGGCTTCTCAGGCGTCGAAAACTCATCTGCACAACTACGCGCCAACTCTGCTGCCTTGCGACTCAGCTCGTAGGCGCGATCGGCCAGATCGTACTCTGCCAGGACTAATGGGCTAGAGCCAAAACTATCGGTCTCGACAACATCTGCCCCCGCTGCCAGAAAATCACGATGGACCTTCGCCACGGCTTCCGGTTTAGTGATAACTAAGTATTCATTACACCCCTCATAGACCGCTCCACCAAAGTCCTCGGCAGTCAAGTTTTGGGATTGGAGGTTAGTGCCCATTGCGCCATCGAAAATTATCACTGGACGCTCTGGACTCTGAAGCCTTTGGAGAAATGCACTCTTTAGCTGAGGTTTCGGAGCTTCAATACTTAGCATAGGGCAATGGCTATAGAGGACCTAGGCGTTCTCCTGCAACCTTGTTGACTTGAAGTAAAAGTCAATTCGGATGGCGAGGATGAACCTAAAATCATTAAAACGAGAATGATTATCATTCTCGTTTTAGAGAGCCATTCCAAAATTGTCTACGTTTTAACAAGCAATTCGAAATCCCAAGGCATCATGTCAATCCTCTGCATCATCCGGATCACGAAATGCTGGGGTCCGGCCTAGATACTGACGAAAAGGTGTCATAGGCTGAAACGCTTACCTAGATTATGTTTCAAGCCAGGATTTTCTAGGTATCTAGGCCGGACCCCAGCATTTCGTGATCCGGATGATGCAGAGGATTGACATGATGCCTTGGGATTTCGAATTGCT
>JBCBYL010000146.1:0-5226 GCA_039815855.1 Verrucomicrobiota bacterium | reverse complement strand
TACACCTTAACGGTTTTCTGACCTTCAGCCCGTTTCTTCTTTTTAGACGATTCCCACTTGATGGTGTCGAAGTTCGAAAGATATTGGGGGCCCATATTTCTCGGGGCCGATCCTTTCCCATTTTGAATGGCGGAGGAGGCCTTCGAAGGTGTGATCTTACTTCCGCTTTTCTCTTTAGGTTTCACTCCAGAACCCTTAGGTGATTCCGTTTTCGCCGCTTTTGTTTCAGTCTTCGGCTTACTCTTCTTCGTTTCCTTACTCATTCTTTTCTCCGTAAATCAATCATCGTTGATAAAAAAGCACCCGGTAAAAATACCGGGTACTTGTATTTGGTCAACTCGTAGGAATTATTTGACCTGAATGTCGATTTGGCGCGGCTTTTTACTCTCCGCTTTTTGCACCACGACAGTCAGAATTCCTTCTTTAAATTCGGCTTTGACCTGATCGTTATCAACATCATCCGGAAGATTAAAGCTGCGGACAAAACGTCCATAGCTTCTTTCCACCCGATGATATGTTTTTGATTTATCTTCGTTTTTGAACTCACGCTCGCCACTGATCGTGAGCACTCCATCATCAAGCTGGACCTGGATCTTATCTTTATCGACACGAGGCAGCTCAGCTTCGATGGTGTAGTTATGATCACTTTCCGCGATGTCAACGCGTGGTGCCCACTCTGCGGTAGCATACCAGTCTGTATCGCTCTTTGAGGCAGCCTGATCAGGCTGGGCAAAGAAGTGATTTAATCTATTCGATAGACCCTCTAACTCGTTAAGAGGATCCCATTTTGTTAGCATTGTCATATTCATTACCTCCTATATTTAGGTTTTCTGTTCGTTCGATATACATGATGCAATCTCTGTGCCAGTGAAGTTCATCAACACTCTTCTGAATTAAGTGCCTAGAGCTCAGTAATTTATAAAAAATGGAGCCTAAGTGAGCAGGTCAATCAAATGGGTCATTATGGCACGTAGCATTCTGTGAAATGATTTAGTGAGTCATAGTGTCTCTCCTCAATTTATGCCTAATTTTGCTCTTTCTGGTTATTCTAGTCCTAAGTTACTCTACAAGATTGACTTACAAATAAGCGGAGCATCACTTGATCGATGATTTAAATCGGCATATAACCTGCATAGGATAAGGCATGGATTTAAACAAATTTACTGAAAAATCTCAGACGGCGCTGGCCGAGGCGCAAGGAATTGCCGCCAAGCTTGGACACCAAGCCGTGGATGTTGAGCATGTTCTGATGGCGCTTCTGGAACAGGAAGGTGGTCTCGTTCCACGCCTGGTTGAAAAGTGTAGCGCCAATCTGGATTTACTTATTTCTAAACTAGAAGAAGGACTGGACCAGGTGCCGCAGGTGCACAGCCATGGAGGTCAGGCCGGCCAGCTTTATATCAGCCAGCGCTTGAATAAGATTCTGGCTAAGGCCCAAGATGAAGCGAAGCATTTAAAAGATGAGTTTGTCAGTGTGGAGCATCTGGTGCTGGCCATGTTCGATGAACCCAAATCAACCGCTGTAGCCAAGGCCTTTGATACCGCGGGCCTCAATAAAAACGTATGGATCAAGGCAATGACAGAAGTGCGCGGAAACCAACGGGTCACCAGCAGCAATCCAGAATCCACCTACGAAGCCCTTGAGAAGTACGGTCGGGATCTCACCCTGCTGGCCCAACAAAACAAGCTCGACCCTGTCATTGGTCGGGATAATGAAATTCGCAGATCAATCCAAGTCCTGTCACGCCGCACGAAAAATAATCCGGTTTTGATTGGAGAGCCCGGAGTTGGGAAAACAGCGATCGTTGAGGGACTGGCACGCCGAATTGTTGCCGGTGATGTTCCGGAAAGTTTAAAGAATAAGAAAATTGTCTCTCTCGATATGGGGGCATTGATCGCAGGGGCGAAGTATCGTGGCGAATTCGAAGAACGCTTAAAAGCGGTCTTGCAAGAGGTGACCAAAGCAGCAGGCCAAATCATTCTCTTTATCGATGAAATTCATACCGTCGTTGGAGCAGGGAAAACCGAAGGAGCGATGGATGCAGGAAATATGCTCAAGCCGATGCTGGCACGCGGTGAGTTACACTGTATCGGCGCAACCACCCTGGATGAGCACCGGAAGCACATTGAAAAAGATCCTGCTCTGGAACGGCGGTTTCAACCCGTCCTGGTGCAGGAGCCGACCGTCGAAGATACGGTTTCTATTCTAAGAGGCTTGAGAGAGCGCTATGAGCTTCACCATGGAGCTCGAATTCAGGATTCTGCTTTGGTCGCCGCCGCCACCCTTTCACACCGTTACATCTCTGACCGATTTTTGCCGGATAAGGCAATCGATCTCATCGATGAAGCCTCCGCTAAACTGCGCACCGAAATGGAAAGCATGCCGGAAGAATTAGAGTCACTGACCCGGCGTGTCACCCAGCTCGAAATTGAAAAAGAAGCACTAAAGAAAGAAAAAGATGACGCCTCTAAAGAACGACTCACCAGTTTGGAAAAAGAGCTGGCCGAATTAAGAGCCGATAAAGACGCGCTACGCATCCAATGGGATGCAGAAAAACTAAAGCTGGAAGAAGTGCAAGGATTACGCACTGAATTAGAATCCGTGCGTCACCAAATGGAGGTCGCCGAGCGGCATAATGAACTCAACCGGGTTGCCGAATTGAAGTACGGCCGGATTCCCGAACTAGAAGAGAAGATCAAAGACGCTGAAAAATCTGCCAACCAGAGTACCAATTCCCTGCTGAAAGAAGAAGTCACTGAGGAGGAAATTGCGGAAGTGGTATCCCGCTGGACTGGCATCCCTGTCGCCCGCCTCGTTGAAGGAGAGAAAGATAAACTCCTCCGACTGGATGAGACTCTCCATGAAAGAGTGATCGGTCAGGATGAAGCGGTCCAAGCGGTGGCCGATTCCGTCATTCGCGCTCGCTCCGGATTAAAAGATCCTAAACGCCCAATTGGATCGTTCATTTTCCTGGGCCCGACAGGGGTAGGAAAAACTGAGCTGGCCAGAGCCTTAGCCGAGACATTATTTGATTCTGAAGAAAGCATCATCCGCATTGATATGAGTGAGTATATGGAGAAGCACGCGGTGGCCAGATTGATCGGTGCTCCTCCTGGGTATGTCGGCTACGATGAAGGCGGCCAACTTACTGAAGCAGTCCGTCGTAAACCCTATGCGGTTTTACTCTTCGACGAAATTGAGAAAGCTCACAAGGATGTCTTCAATCTACTCTTGCAGATACTCGATGATGGCCGACTCACCGATAGCCAGGGGAGGACGGTCAATTTCAAGAACACCCTCATCATTATGACTTCCAACATTGCCAGCCCGTTACTGCTGGAAAATGCAACGGATGGCACCATCCATGAATCGACGCGAGAAATGGTCATGACTGAATTGCGCCAGCATTTCCGGCCTGAATTTCTCAACCGAGTCGATGAAACCGTTCTTTTCAGCCCACTCACCCTGGAAGAACTGGAAATCATTGTGGATTTACAATTAGACCTGATTCGGGAGCGTCTCGCTGAGAAGCGGATCCAACTCAACCTGAGCCAAGAGGCTAAAGCCTACATTGCCAATGCTGGTTATGATCCGGTATATGGTGCCAGGCCCCTGAAGCGTTACCTGCAACGTGAAATCGAAACCTCTCTCTCGAGAAAAATCCTTTCTGGTGAGGTGACTGACGGCTCATCCGTTCTGATGACGGTAGAGAACGGTGCCTTGATCATGAAAGTCGCGGAAACTAGGGCTAGAGAAAGGTAAGTCGGAGCATCGAATAGTCATCATCAAACGACTCAGATCCAGCAACCAACTTCGTTGTCGTCATGATACGCTCGAGTTCTTTTTCGGGGTCTTGATGCTGAGGTTCTAACAACTTCATAAAATCGGCAATCGGCCATTCCCGCCCATCCGTGTCCTGAAGCTCGAAGACACCGTCGCTAAAGAGGTAAAGAATGGCCTGATCGTCGAGGATCTGAGTTTTGTTAGAAAACTTCATATCCGGAAAAATACCTACGGCACCACCAACCGTCTCGAGATGCTGCTGCCCCCCAGCCCCTCCGGTCAGGATCGCTGCCGGATGGCCTGCACTTGCATAAGTCAGCTCCCGTTTCTCACGATCGTAAACACCATACCACATAGTAAAAAATCTCTCTCCATGCTCTTCCATCGGGAATGCTTTATTCATGCCGGACAAGACCTCTGCTGGATTATGAAAATCAGTGTTTTGTAGCCCTCGTGCCCTCAGACAATTGACTGCTGAAATGGATAGCAAGGCCGCTCCCATCCCATGACCACAAACATCAAGCAGCCCAAATCGAAAGATACGGTCGTCCACCCATTCATAGAAAAAAGCGTCCCCGCCCAGAGAAGTCGAAGGCACAAAGCGCCAGTGTGCTCGCACTGGCTTATCGATGGGAGGCGGCAAGAGAGAACGCACATAATCCGCTGCTTCCGCGAGTTCATCCCGCAACTGCTTCTCTAACCTGACACGTTCACTCACATCTCTGGCCACCAAAATCAGGCAACGGCCCTGATCCTCAAGGTCAACAACCTTCGCGTTCGATTCAAGATGGATCCATTCTCCATCTTTTCGCTGCATTCGATACGCGCAGGGCGCCGCTTTGCCCGTTTTCATCGCCATCTCAAAAATTTCCTGCACTTTTGGTAAATCTTCCTCATGGACTTGGACTTGAGAATGTCCTTCGGCTAAGTCTTGGCGACCATATCCAAGAGTCCGGCAATAGGCCTCATTATGCCAAATCCTTTTCTTGTCCGAATTAATGACTGCTATTAAATCAGCTACATTATCGTCAATCAGCTTGAGTAATTGGTTGCTGGTAAGGCGGACTCCGGTATCTGTAATAGCAGTCGTTTGTCGCACCGAAGCAGGCGTGTTCGGCTCAGTCATCTTAATAGCGTATACATAAAGATCTTTTTTTCCAAGATTGGTGTGAATACAAAATCAAAAAAAGAGATTAACTCACTTAATGAATGAGTGGAGTTTTTGAAAATCCAACTTGAGCAGTAAGCCGCACTCTCTATAGATTGAGCTGTGCCAATTGACTCTCTCACGCTCAACCCTGATACAACACAGGCCACTCTCAGAGGACGTCTGGATTATCATAACTGTCTGGAGATGAAACCTGAATTTGAGAAACTGATGTCGCTCAACCATCACCTCATCCTCGATTTATCTCTCGTTGAAGCGATATAGTCAACGTGAG
>JBCBYL010000154.1:0-5011 GCA_039815855.1 Verrucomicrobiota bacterium | reverse complement strand
GATCAGTTCAATCCGGAATCGTTGTGGTCGACAGTGAAAAAAGCGGAATCACTGAGATACTCTCGTCCGTTCTGGAACCAAATTCGATCGAACGGAATGGAGAGAGACTTCTCCTGGGGGAAAGCAGTAGGAGAGTATGAATCACTTTACACGAAAGCGTTAGAAAATTAATCATGCCTGAGATTCGCAAAGATCCTTTTAGTAACCGCTGGGTGGTATTCAGTCCAGAGCGGCTGCGCCGTCCACTCCATTTTGAAGCAGAATCTGAAATTGTTTTTAATGAAGAGGATAATCCTTTTATCGAAGGGCATGAGTCGTACACGCCACCCGAGGTTTATGCCAGTCGGAATGGTTCAGCGCCCAATTCTCCGGGTTGGAAAGTCAGGGTGGTGCCTAATCGTTTTCCGGCTTTAAGAATTGAAGGGGAATTAAAGAAGGAAGCCGTCGGGTTCTACGATATGATGACGGGGGTTGGGGCTCATGAAGTTGTCATCGAGACACCCGAACCGGGATTAGAATTAGAAGACCTCGATAGTGAAGGGATAGCGGAAGTGCTGAAAGCATACCGAGCCAGGTTCCTCGATCTGAAGCAGGACAGTCGCTTCTATTATCTCATGGTCTTTAAAAACGTGGGTGCTTTCGCAGGAGCATCGATTCCACATGCCCATAGCCAGATCGTGGCGCTTCCCTTTATTCCGATTGCGGTAAAGGAGCAACTCGACACAGCGAGGAAATATTACGCTGAAAAAGAACGCTGCCTCTTTCACGATATTTTAAACGCAGAGATGAAGTTCCAGAAGCGAATGGTTTACGAGAACCAGCGGTTCGGGGTGTATTGCCCATACGCGAGCCGGTTTGCTTTTGAGACCTGCATTATGCCGAAGGCCCAGCAAGCCGATTTCTATCGCCTGGAAGATCATGACCTCCTGCAACTCGCTGATGTACTGAAATTAGTTTTGAGTAAATACCGGTCTGCACTCAAAAAGCCGAGCTATAATCTGGTCCTGACGACCGCTCCATTCCGCAGGGAGCATTCCGGGTATTGGGAAACGATTGATCAGGATTTCCGTTGGCATTTAACCATCATGCCGAGGCTGACGGGGCTGGCCGGATTTGAGATGGGCACCGGGTGTTATATTAACTCCGTTTATCCGGCGCATGCCGCTGAGACCCTGAGAGAGGCTGTAGTGTAATGTCCGCCGCGTCCCAGACCCTGCCGGTGACCTTACTCTGGCATATGCATCAGCCTTATTATGTCGACCCACAAACAAAAATGGCCTTGATGCCCTGGGTTCGATTTCATGCGGTCAAAGGCTATTTCGATATGATCACAACGGTGCAGCGATTTCCGGAGTTGAAGGTCAACTTCAATTTCACCCCGGTGCTGCTCAGACAAATTAGAGAAATGGTTGAAGATGAGGTGGTCGATCTGTGGGAAAGCTGGGCTCGGACGCCTGCGTCAGATCTGAATGAGGATCAGCAGTGTTCTCTCCTGGAGAACTACTTCAAAATCAATCATGAGACCTGCATTCATCCTTATCCTCGTTATGCGCAACTCTTGAATATGCGGGGAGCGGATACAGACCGAAAGGTGCTGCGTCAGACGGCGAATCTCTTTTCCGTAGATGACTATCGGGATTTGCAGGTCTGGTATAATTTGGCCTGGTGCGGGTTCGCAGCCTGTCAGGAGTACCCTGAACTCAACGAGCTCAAAAAGAAGGGGAAAGGATTTACGGAAGAAGAGAAGCACCGACTCCTGGATATTCATCAGGAAATTCTCAAGGTTCTTACCTCTCGATATCAACAATCCCGCGAGTCCGGAAATGTCGAAATTACGACTACGCCTTATTTTCATCCAATCATGCCTCTTGTTTATGATACCGATTTCGGGAAGCGCGCGATGCCAGATCGGGAATTTCCTCCCCGCTTTCAGGCTCCGGATGATGTCAGAGCGCACTTAATGAACGCGCAAAAAGAGCACGAACTTGCCTTTGGAGCGAAAGCCAGAGGGTTATGGCCATCGGAAGGCTCGGTAGCTCCCGAACTGATCCCTCTGTTCGAGGAGGCTGGGATTGAATACTTCTGCACGGATGAAGATGTGCTCTTTAATAGCCTGCCGAATGGCACCGATCATCTTGAGCTCTTTCAGCCATGGGTCGTAGAGCATGATGGGAAAGAAGTGGGAGCTTTTTTCAGGGAGAGACCACTTTCTGACTTTATCGGCTTTAACGCGGCACGGAATACAGCAGAGCAAAGCTCAGATCACTTGATTCATCATCTGGAGCATTTATCTGACGTGGTGCAGGGGCCTGAGCGCATGGTCTGTCTAGCGCTGGACGGTGAGAATGCCTGGGAAGCCTTTATGGATGGGGGTGAAGCTTTTCTCGAAATATTCTATCAGTCTTTATTGAAATCGACCAAGCTAGAGACGCAACGACTGGGAGACCTGTGGGATCGAAATGAAGCAAAAGCCAGGATCAAGAATCTCCATACCGGTTCCTGGATCAGTGCGAATTTTGATATTTGGATCGGAGAAAAGGAAGAGAATCAGGGATGGGACTGGATTCGTAAAACCAGGGCTGATCTCCTCGGGGCACTAGAAAATGATGATCTCGATCCTGAACTCCGGGAAAGAGCATGGGATGAAATTTATGCCGCAGAGGGGAGTGACTGGTTTTGGTGGTATGGACCGGATTTTCAAAATGAGAGTGATATGCTCTTTGACGGGCTTTTCCGAAAACACCTCCAAAATGCCTATCTCATCCTGGGTCAGAAACCTCCTGATTATCTGGATTACCCAATCCGGAATAAATCAGAGGTCTCCGCTTTAGTCGAGCCGACCGGATTCATTTCCCCGGCACTCGACTCCGAAAGCTGCGGATTTTTTGACTGGATGGGTGCCGGGTACTTTGACATCCGTCAGCAACAAACAGCCATGTTTCAGTCTGACCGTATTGCTAGAGATCTTTACTTTGGATTTGATCAGAACGCATTCTACTTTCGTCTGGATCTTGAGAGCCTTTACCTGGACAAAGTCGTCGTTCAGTGGCTGAAGCCTTCCGCGTTTTCTATTGAAACCTCGTTGGTAAATGGGGACTGGATTTCTCGCTTTTTCCGTGCGGACGCGGAGGAAAAAAATGTTTCAGAAAAAATAGTTACGGGGATAGGGGGACGAGTGCTTTGGTCGATTCTCTTAAAGGAAATTCATCTCGATGAAGGAGAAGCGGCTTTTCGGGTTTCAGTCTATCGTGATGGAGTGGAGACAGAGAACTACCCGGAAAAAGGGGCCATTGAATTTCATGGACTTTCACCTGAGTTCAGTCGAACGAATTGGTTTATCTAGTCTATTTCAGTCATTTTGAAGAAACAGGTCCATCTCCAGCTTGCCTTCCACCATCATCAACCCGTTGGAAACCTTCCTTGGGTCCTTGAAGATTGTTATCAAAATGCCTACCGCCCGCTCATGGAGTGTCTTCTGGATTATCCTGCTCTCAAAGTTCATCTCTCTTACTCGGGTCCATTGCTCCGGTTTTTGGAGCGTGAGCACCCGGAATATCTCGATTGGATTCGGGAGTTGGTCGATCAGGAGAGAGTTGAATTTCTAGCCACTGGTTTTTATGAGCCTGTTTTAGTCGATATCCCGGTGAAGGACCAGATTGGCCAGTTGGAGATGAGTTGCCGTTGGATTGAGGAGCGCTTTGGCCAAAGACCTAAAGGAGTCTGGCTGGCTGAGTTCGTCTGGAAGAACTTCATTGCTTCCAGCTTCAAGGAACTAGGCCTGGAGTATACGCTGATTAATTCAAATCGGTTTCTGCAGGCCGGAATACCCAAAGCAGAGGTCAATGGGCACTACTTTACGGAATACCTGGGGGACACAGTGGCGTTATTTCCGGTGGATCGGCAGATGGTGGATTTTATTCCTTTTGGAGAGAAGCAGGACGCCTTGACCTATTTGCGAAGGCAAGCCAACCGAGGTGATGTCTCAGTGACTTTTGCTGATGTGGCAGAGCGCTGGGGAGTCTGGCCCGGGACCTACCAGAAAATCCAACAAAGTGGAGTGGCTGCGGAATGGTTCAAGACGATCGCGGAATCTGATTGGATCCGCTGTCGCTTTTTTCAGGAGGAACTGGAGTGGAGTCCCTCTCATGGGCGTTGTTACCTGCCTGAAGGGGCAAGCATTGAACTAGGGGCATGGTCTTTGCCGGATATGGCAAGAGCCCGTTATTATGAGGCTAAGGATCAGTTGGGGCGGCGCCATGATGCGGAATGGTTTCTGCCCTATTTCAGAGCCGGTTCGTGGGAGGGATTCCGGGCCAGGTATGGTGAGGCCCACCTCATGGCAAAGAAGGGAGAGTGGCTGCGCAAATTAATGAAACCTGAGGAGATCGATCAGGTCGTCGTCGATTCGCTTTGGCAGGCTCAATGCAACACCGCCTACTGGCATGGCACCTCTGGAGGTATCTATCTACCTCATTTGCGCGAAGCGATTTGGAAGCACCTTCTTTCAGCACATAGACGGCTGAATGAAGATATTGAGGATCTACAGCTGATTGAAGAAGATTTTGATGCAGATGGGATTGATGAGATCATTACCCATAATGATAAAACAAGCTGCATCATTGCTCCGGCTCAAGGTGGGGCGATCGTTGAACTCAGTCTTCTTCAGCCATTGGTTAATCTCTCGAACACGCTGACACGCCGCTCAGAAGTTACTCCTGAAGGTGGGAAGCGAACAGAGGGGCCGATTGATCCTTACGAGAGGCATTGGTTTCATGAGCACTTCTTTGAACGCCAGACCTTAGTCAAAAACCTGAAGTTAAATCAGAAGGCGGACAAAGGAGACCTGGTTCACCAGTCCGCTCGAGTCATTTCACTTTCCCATTCATCTCAAGCACACACTCAATATGCTTTGAATTTTGAGAAACTGAAATGACTCGAGCGGACTGGTGAACCAGGTCTCCTTTGTCCGCCTTCTGATTAAACTTCAGGTTTTTGACTAAGGTCTGGCGTT
>JBCBYL010000078.1:0-12093 GCA_039815855.1 Verrucomicrobiota bacterium | reverse complement strand
TTGGCCGGATGCTGACGCTAAAAGATCTGGACGTGGATCTCACTATTAAAGGAAAGAATCTCTCACTCCGCCCGCGCAAGCCGGTGCAACTCTTTGACGGAAGGATTAACGGAAAGTTGGATGTCACTTTAGTAGAGAATACGGACTACAAGGCAGATTTTAATTTTCAGAAAGCTGATTTTGGAAAACTCATGAAAACCTTTTTTGATAATGATAAAGTGAGCGGAAATTTCGATGGGGCTATCCGCGTGAACGGGTTTTTTAAAGATATGAAGTCCATGTCTGGTGAGGGGGAGTTGACGATCAGAAATGGCATCCTGTACCCGATCCCTATCTTCGGAGCGTTATCTGAGGTGCTTAATTCCATGATCCCGAACATGGGTTACAGCCAGGCTGACCAGGCAAAAACACACTACCTGATTGAAGACGGGGTCGTGAACATGGATAAAATCGACGTCTATTCCACCGCGTTTGCATTGATAGGAAGCGGGAAATACAACTTTATTGATGATGATGTAAATATGAGTATGCGCGTCAACATACGTGGCCCGATAGGGATTATTACCTTTCCCTTTAGTAAGCTCTTTGAATATCAGGGGACCGGATCACTCAATGATACGGAGTGGAAGCCGAAGGCGTTTTAAACAAATTTATCCTGAGCGGATTTGAGGATGGGGAGCCAGCTTTCACGAACGACTCTCCAGGGGTGGTAGCGGAGGAGGTGATTTTTACGGCTGATATAAAGAGGGTCATCGAGGAGTTTTTCTGCCAGGCCGACCGCGTCCTGGGGGGATTTCAACGTCGTCTGATGAAAGAATTGCTGTTCATGGGTAGATGGAGTCTCTGAGCCCCAACAGGGAATGCGATGGAAGGCGGCTTCAATGGGAAGGAGTCCAAAGCCCTCATACTGGGTCGGGTTTAGCAGGACGTCAGCGAGGCGGAAAAAAGCACGCCAGGCATGGTGGGGATCTACGGCGACATTACTGAGCCTGACCACGTGTTGTTCAATCCCCAACTGCTTGGGTAGAAAATCAAGATACTCCCGATACTGGATGCCGGTTGAATGATACGGATCTTCCGGGCCAGTGTATACGAGCAGAGCATCAATGTCTGCTTTTCTGACTTCAGCGGTTGCCATGAGGGCAAAGTCGATCGACTTTCGCTGAAGCATGCGGGTGGGATAATAAAGGATGAGCTGACGTTGAAAGATATTCCAGTCGGTGAGGGTCTCGAGCAATTCCGGACTCAAGCCGAGGTGGTCCATCCAGTCGGGAGTCGGGGAGGAAATGTGAATTTGGGAAGTTTCGATTCCAAAGGTAGATGCCATTTCTTTCTGCCTCTGCTCAGAGACAGCGACATACGTCATTTTAGGGTGGCAGGTCTTCATCATGGACCAGGGGATGTGGTCCGGGTTTGGCAGAGAATATGATTTATTCGAGGGAGTAAAATCATGGGCCCAGACGATGGTTGGGGTGTGAGCCGCTCGATCCCAGATCGATTTAGTCAGGGAAAGATTGAAATGAGTCGTTACGGGGCCGTGGGTGATGACGACGTTGGCCCATTGGTAGTGAGGCTCGAGAAGGGTATCAATGAGAGCAGTGAATTCCTGGTAGTGGTTATCCGTTTGGCCGTGATCGATCGCGTTTTTTACTTTAAGATTCAGCGGATAGTCTGGATTGAGTTCGTCAATGACTCTCAATTCATAGTGCTTATTACGGATGCCTCCAACCCCGGTGAGGACACGAACGGAAATGCCTTCGATGGCGCTGAGCCACTCTGCTTGTTGACGCATGATCGATTCGGCACCGCCAGCTACAGGCCAGAAAGTCGGGTTGATGAGTAGAATATTCACTAAAGAGTTATTATTTATATGGTTGCGGTGATCTGATCGGAAGGAGAAAATATGTCATGATTTGTTTGAGGTATCAAACAGTCCTCACGATAGCACTTGTGCTGGGGGTCTGTTGCAGCTTCTCGGCTTTTGCTGAGGAAGCCCCTGAGCCCGATGCTGCGAAAGTCCCATTCTCTGAGGTCTATGAGTATGGAAACTATGACGTCCGGGAAATCAAAGCGGCACTCAAGCAAGTGATGACCGATGAGGGGAAGACTGTGTTCTTATACGATAAACAAAAGGTATTAATTCAGGATGATCCTTCCGCATTCCCTATGGTTGATGCGATCATGAAGGCCATTATCGGAGAGCAAGAACCGCAAGTGAGTGGTCCCAATATCAAAGTGGAAGTGGGTTTTCAGGAAACTTCACAAAATCGCCAGGCGGGGGCAGGAGTGCAGAGTCGAAATTACGGTTCGACATCTCACCATTCCATTGAGGTTGATCTCATGAGTAGTCGGTCAAGTAGCAGCTCCCGTCAGTCTCAGTTTCTGGTCGTTCAGAGTGGGCGCTCAGCTGCATTGACCGTGGCACGTGAGGTGCCGGTCGTAGATTTCTTTTTCAGCTATGCTAGAAATAATGGCCTCTGGACTGGGCAGACGAGATGGGAGAAAGTGGGAACCCAGCTCGTGGTACAACCTGTCTGGAAAGACGGCCTCATTGAAGTCTCTGTCTGGCCAAGAATTACGGCCCTGGTCGGGTCGCGTGCGCACGCCATCGACGTCCGTGAGCTAACCACTCAAGTAACCGTGGCTGAAGGGGTCAGGGTGAACATCGGTGGGTTTCAGGGGAGGGATGGCCGTTTCGAAAACTATTTTTTCGGGGGTTCGAGAAGTCGTCAGGCACAAAGCAGCAGTTTTACGATTAAGGCTTCCCGCGCCACGTCGTTTCCAACCCCGCGTTAATGGAAGGTGGCATTCAGTCTGAGGGCTTACGTATCGGCATGACCGGGGGCATCGCATGTGGAAAGACGACGGCCTCTGATGCCCTTGGAAAAAGGGGCTGGAGAGTGATTGATACCGATGCCATTGCACGAGCTTGTCTGGAGCCGGGGCACGAGGGTTACAAAAAAACAGTTGACCTTTTTGGAGACGAGATCTTAGTTAATGGAACTATCAGCCGCGCTCAACTAGCGCAACTGGTGTTTGCGAACTCTGAAAAATTACGAGTATTCAATTCGCTGCTCCACCCGCTTATCCGTCAGGAATGGAAATCACAACTTATTTCTCACCTGCAGGAAAAGACGAAGATTCCGGTGGTGGTGGTTATACCACTCCTCTTTGAAACTTCAGCGGAAAAGGAATTTGATATCGTAATCAGCTTGGGATGTTCTGAGTCGAGTCAGATGTCACGACTTGCCTTACGAGGCTGGGACATGACTCAAATCACACAGCGTCTTGCAGCTCAGTGGTCAGTAGAAGAAAAAATGAATAGAAGCGATATTGTTATTTGGAATGATGGATCAGAAGCCTGCTTGTTCAGGCAGCTTGATCGATTAGACCGTCAATACCATTCGCCACTCTCTGAGAAGGAGTAATGAATCATGCCTGAAAAAAATGATGGTGATCTAAGCACCCCCAAAGCGGAAAAAAAAGAATCAACGGTGGCCAAATCAAAACCAGCAGAGGCTGCGAGTTCAGCTGGAGAAGATTCTAGCCGGGTAGTCGATAACAGCTCCGAGTATATGCCACGCGATAACAATGGAAACCGTGGTAATCGGAATCGCCGTAGAAATAATAATAACAATAACCGTGGCAACCGGAACCGCAGACGTGATCATGGCGGCGGCGGAGAGCGCATGGAAGATGCCCCGGGTGATATGTCTGAGCTGACGATCGATCCCAGTGAATTACCAGAGGGTAGAGAGCTTCACCTCGGCGATCTGCAAAAGATGTCGATTCAGGAACTCACTGTTTTGGGTGAAGAATTTAAAATCGATAATATCGGCACCTTAAGAAAGCATGAAATCATTTTCGAGATCTTACGCCGAAATGCGCTGAAGGACGGGCGTATGTTTGGTGAAGGGGTTCTAGAAATTCTTCCTGATGCCTATGGCTTTTTACGCTGGCCGATCCACAACTATCAGCCTTGCCCTGAGGATATTTACGTTTCACCTTCCCAGATCAGGAAGAATGGGCTGAAGAAGGGAGACCTGGTAGCCGGTGAAATTCGCTCACCTAAAGAAAGAGAGCGCTATTTTGCCTTAGTCTCGGTTGATAAACGTGAAGGCGTTCCTCCTGAAGAGTCTAAACGGATTATTCACTTTGATAACCTGACTCCTTTGTTTCCGAATGACCGAATCATTCTTGAAAACGAACAGTCGAAAGACATGGCGATGCGGGCAGTGGACCTGATTGCTCCGATTGGATTTGGACAGCGCGGATTGATTGTCGCACCTCCCAGAACAGGGAAAACGGTTCTCCTGCAAAAAGTCGCCAATTCCATATCGGCAAACCATCCCGATGCCTATTTGATCGTTCTCCTGATCGATGAGCGTCCGGAAGAAGTGACGGATATGAAACGTTCGGTTCGGGGGGAAGTCATTAGTTCCACCTTTGATGAGCCACCTGAACGTCACGTCCAAGTTGCAGAAATGGTCATTGAGCGTGCAAAGCGACTGGCAGAAAGGGGAACCAACGTGGTCATTCTTCTGGATAGTATTACCCGACTGGCGCGTGGTTATAACACACTGCAACCTCACAGCGGGAAGATTCTATCAGGTGGGGTGGATGCGAATGCTCTGCATAAGCCTCGTCGCTTCTTTGCGGCGGCCCGAAACCTCGAAGAAGGTGGGAGCTTAACGATTTTGGCAACGGCTCTGGTTGAAACCGGAAGTAAAATGGATGAGGTCATCTTTGAAGAGTTCAAGGGAACAGGGAATATGGAAATTCACCTGGACCGTGCGCTCTCAGATCGCCGTATCTGGCCAGCAGCGAATATCGCGAAGTCAGGAACACGTAAAGAAGAACTCCTCTATCACGTCGACGAGATGCCGCGGATCGATGCTCTAAGAAAAGCACTGAGTTCATTGCCTGCGAACGAAGCCATGCAGTTATTGCTAGATCGTTTGAAGAAAACGAAAAACAACGTCGAGTTCTTGTTGGCGATGAACTTGAAAGAATAGTTGATTTCTAGAGTGCCTTTTTGAATGGCCTAACCATTTTTAGTGGCTAATCCATGAATAGATGAAGAAGATTTTCGTCACCGGAGGAGCTGGATACATCGGTAGTGTTTGCACCGAGGCCTTACTTAATGATGGCTATAAAGTCATCGTATTTGATAATTTATCAGAAGGGCATGCTGATGCCGTTGATCCACGCGCGGAGCTCATTGAAGGGGATTTGCTCGATCATCAGTTGATTAGCAAAAAAATGGTCAAAGTGAAGCCGGATGCGGTGATTCATTTTGCCGGGAAAGCTTTAGTGCCAGAATCGATGTCTGATCCCGGACTCTATTACCGAGTGAACGTGCAGGGAGGGGTTAATTTACTAGACGCGATGAAGGCCGCTGGATGCCAGAAGATCGTTTTTTCTTCGACCTGTGCTACGTACGGCCTTCCTGAGAAAATGCCAATGGATGAAAGGACACCTCAGAAGCCGATCAATCCCTACGGGCACTCTAAATTGGTATTCGAGCAGATTTTGGCTTGGTATGCCCAGCTCTTTGAATTCAATTATATTGCGCTGCGGTATTTTAATGCGGCCGGCGCGTCAAAAAAGTTTGGTGAACATCACCGCGTTG
Organism: Verrucomicrobiota bacterium; assembly: GCA_039815855.1. Lineage (GTDB taxonomy): Bacteria > Verrucomicrobiota > Verrucomicrobiia > Methylacidiphilales > JBCBYL01 > JBCBYL01. The sequence goes on along the minus strand of JBCBYL010000078.1, from coordinate 6,461 downwards.
AAACGCATCTCATTCCTAATGTGTTAAAAGTGGCTCAGGGTAAATCTGATTTTGTGCAAGTCTTTGGTGATAGTCATGCCACTCCTGACGGTACCTGTATCCGTGATTATATTCATGTCTTGGACTTGGCCAGTGCACATATCGCGGCTTTAGACTATTCCCGAAGTGGTCATTTTAATCTGGGCACAGGCCAGGGGCATTCGGTTTTGCAAGTCATTGAGGCTGCGCGAAAAGTGACAGGCCATGAGATCCCGATCAAAATGAAACCCGCGCGCGCCGGAGATCCGCCTAGCTTGGTAGCAGCACCGCATCGACTGAAAATGGAGATGGAGTGGAAAGCGAAGTATCTTAAAATTACTGATATTGTAGAATCCGCCTGGGATTGGCATGAAGCCAATCCAGAAGGTTATTCAGATTAACCATGCCTGCTCGGTCAAAAAAATCTGAGCAAACACGGGTGACTGTGGGGCAATTTTATGCCCTGCATTCCGATTCACTGGAACTTAAATTAGTGGCCGGGGCCGAAGGGATGAGTCGCCCTATCCGTGAAGGGTCAGTGAATCGTCTTGGTCTGGTTCTGACAGGATTTTTTAGTTATTTCGCCTGGAGGCGGGTTCAAATTGTCGGGAAGAGCGAAATGTCCTACCTACGCTCACTAGAGAAGGAAGAGCGCCGAAAACGGATTATTTCCATTTTTGAAAAAAAGATTCCCTGTGTCATCTTTGCGCGAAATATCAAGCCTCCTTCTTATATCCTCGAAGAAGCAGAGCGTCACCGGATTCCGGTTTTTGTCTCCAGCATTATTACCATGCGGCTGGTGAATAATGTCACTATAGCCTTAGAAGAGGATTTTGCGCCCTCGATGAGTATTCACAGTAGTATGGTTGATATTCAGGGAGTGGGCGTCCTTATTCTTGGAGAAAGTGGTATTGGTAAAAGTGAGTGTGTTTTAGGTTTAATCGAGAGGGGCTATTCCCTGATATCAGATGACATTACCCGGATTAAGTGTATGGAAGGAAAGCACTTGATCGCCACTTCAGCCGACTTAACGCGCCACTATATGGAGGTTCGCGGGATCGGAATTATCAATGTCGCGAGTATTTTTGGCGCTTGTAGTATCCGGAACAGCAAAGAGATCAACCTGGTCCTCAGTTTAGAAGAATGGGGAAAGCTGGATGAGATTGATCGCACCGGTCTCGATCAGCGGTACTATGAGTTATTGCAAATCCAAGTTCCCCATGTCATTATTCCTATCCGATCAGGTCGTGATATTGCCGGATTGGTAGAAGTGGCTGCTCTAGACCAAAAATTAAAGAGTATGGGGCACCACTCAGCTGCTGAATTTAACCAGCGGCTAATGGACCAGATGCAAGGCGCACGTCCAACAGGTGAAACATAAGGATTGATAGAGGGAAGACCAGTGATCGAAGTAGAGATTCGCAACAAATTAGGGATGCATGCCAGGCCGGCAGCCATGTTTGTGCGAATCGCTAATCAGTTTCAATCTGAGATCTTGGTTGAAAAAGATGGTGAGGAAGTCAACGGCAAGAGCATCATGGGCCTGATGATGCTCGCTGCGGGTTGTGGTTCTCAACTCAAACTGACTGCAAACGGAGAAGACTCCGATCAGGCACTCGAGGCGCTAAAGGAATTGATCGAACGTAAATTCGATGAGGAATAGATCAATCCATGCCGCAAGAGCGTATTCCCACTGATACCCGTATTGAGGGTATTCCGGCTTCACCGGGTGTTGTTCAAGCTGAGATCTTTGTTCTCGATCGCGAAGACTTGGCCATTCCACAATATGCGATCCAATCAGAAGAGGTTGATCGTGAATATGCCCGTTTTGAAAGCGCATTGGTAAAAACGCGCGAACAAATTCAGGAAATCCAGAAAAGCCTGATGGGGTCCATTGGGAAGAGGGACGCCAGTATATTTGATGCGCATTTGCTGGTCTTGGAAGATGCGGTTCTACTCGAGGCCGTTCGGAAGCAGCTGGAAGTTAAACTCACCTGTGCGGAATATGTTTTCCATCACATGATCCTGCGTTACGCGCAAAGTATGCGTGAGGTAGAGGATCCTTACTTACAGGAGCGGGCCACCGATATTCTCGATGTTGGAAAACGTGTTGTTCATAATCTGATGGGTAAGTCTGGGCCAGAGCGGGTCGATCTCAGTCGCCCTTGTATCATTGTCGCTCATGAGTTGACCCCTGGAGATACGGCCCAGCTCGACCGCACGAAGGCCCTGGGATTTGCTACTGATTCCGGCAACCAGGTTGCCCATGCCGCGATTATGGCCAGAGGGCTTCAAATCCCAGCTGTGGTAGGGCTCAAAGACGCTTCACAAAAGCTTAAGACAGGGACCAAGGTGATCCTGGACGGCTATGATGGGATTCTCATTATTAATCCCTCTGAGGCGAGCTTATTTAAATATGGTGAAATTAAGCAGCGTCGTCAGGCCGTTGCCAATGAGCTAGAAGAACTACGGGAAATTAAAGCGACCACCACTGATCGTCACTCGGTTATTTTATCAGCGAACGTCGAACTGCCAGAAGACTTACCCCTGATCAAAGAAGCAGGAGCGGAGGGCATCGGTCTGTATCGAACTGAATTCCTCTTTATGGGAAGAAGAGAGTTGCCCACTGAAGAAGAGCAGTTGAAAACCTACCTTAAAGTGGTCGAGGCGGCTCACCCGGACCCGGTTATTTTTAGAACTCTGGATATCGGAGGAGATAAGATGCTCGATGAACCGGAGTTCAAAGAAGAAATGAATCCATTTCTGGGCTGGAGAGCGATTCGCTACTCACTCGGGCGTAAAGAGATTTTCAGAACTCAATTGCGAGCGATCTGCCGGGCTACCGCTGGATATGCCTCCAGGATTATGTTCCCCATGATTTCAACCTATGAGGAACTCATTGAAGCCAAGCAGATCCTCGAGGATGTGCGGATGGAGCTGAAAGAGGAAAAGGTCGAACAGGCGGACCAGATGGAAATTGGAATGATGATCGAAGTGCCTTCTGCGGCGATGATTGCGGAGCAGTTGGCGCCAGAGGTCGATTTTTTCAGTATTGGGACAAATGATTTAATCCAATATTCGATGGCAGTTGATCGCACCAATGAAATGGTTGCTTATCTCTATCAACCGACTCACCCGGGTATCATGAAGTTAATTCAGATCGTCGTGCAAAAGGCGCATGAAGCAGGAATATGGGTGGGCGTCTGTGGGGAAACGGCTGGCGATGTTCTTCTTACCCCTATCCTTCTGGGGCTGGGGGTGGATGAGCTTTCCATGGGATCCACTTCTATCCCACGGGTGAAGCGCGCGATCCTCTCTTTAAGCTATGAGGAAATGAAAGAAAAAGCGGAAGAACTGATGAAACAGCCTTCCGCTTTCACTATCCGCGATGAACTGATCGCGATTGCTAAGGAGAAATATCCGGAGTTATTGACTTAGAGCAAGGGGAGCTTTTTCCCTTTTTCTAATCATCTTTTTCAGTTTCTTGAGCGCACTATTCTGCAGCTGGCGAATCCGTTCCCGCGTGACGTTGAATCGTTTACCAATCTCTGCAAGAGTTTCTTCATCATACCCATCGAGGCCAAAACGTAATTTCAGGATTTCCAGTTCACGCTCATTCAGTTCACCCATGGCATCTCTGATCGTGTCATTGAGATTATCACTCGCGAGTTGGTCAGAAGGATCAATGGCATGCTCATCACCGATCAAATCAGAGAGAGACGCGTTCTCCTCTTCATTGACTGGGCGGTCCAGCGAGAGGGTTCCCTGTGCAGCTTGACGAAGCATACTGATCTTTCCTGCGGTCAGATCGAGTTCTTCTGAGAGTTCCTGTTCGTCAGGCTCACGTCCGAGTTCTTCGGAGAGCTGTGAGTGGATGCGATTGATTCGGTTGAGCTTATCAACCACATGAACTGGCAGGCGGATCGTCTTCGATTGGTTTGCTAAGGCACGGCGAACTGCTTGTTTGATCCACCATGAGGCATAGGTACTAAACTTGGTTCCTTTGGTCGGGTCGAATTTTTCAACGGCTCGGATGAGCCCCAGGTTTCCTTCGGAAATCAGATCGGAGAGAGGTAGGCCATATCCGGCATAGTCTTTAGCGATCTTCACCACTAAGCGTAGGTTGGCTTGAATCATGTGCGCTCTGGCTGCTTTATTCCCTTTCTGGATTTTTTTAGCCAAGGTGATTTCTTCTTCTCTGGTCAGAAGCGCTGTTTTCCCGATGGACTGCAAATAGGATTGTAGACTATCACTAGCGTAATCGATATATGACGAAGACTTTGTGTATGACATGTACATTAGACGTTGATTGATTGTCCTTTATTCAAAAAAAAATGCACTTAATAGCTTCATTATAAAGCGTTTGCTTACAAGAACTTGTAGAAGCAGGGGAATATAAATTGGTTTTTAGTAAAAAAACCATCAAAGCGATACCATCCTACCCAGGGCGGGACTCGAACCCGCACGGAGATAATCTCCACCAGATTTTAAGTCTGGTGCGTCTGCCATTTCGCCACCTGGGCTGATCGCGAAAGATCATTATTCAGAAAATTTAAGATCCACCAATGGAAAAAATGCGGAATCTTACGCGTAGCGGTTTCATTATGACTTCGGGCCAAGATGGGCATATCCACCCGAAGAGCAGCAGCGAGAACTCCGTGTACGGATCACGCCAAGTTTAACCTGGGGGCCATTGTAGTGAACGACCTCCCAAGAGGTGGAGATGAAGATGAGGTACGGACTCTCCACCTTGGGGTCCATTGTTTATGATGACGCGATAACCTTGCTCCAGATTCTCTGAAACAGCAATCTGGGCAACGGTTAAGAGCAAGTGTCCTAATAGAGTTTGATCTTCCCTTGTTGCCTTGGAAATACGATCAATCCTTTGCTTTGGCACGACCAGAATATGAACAGGGGCCTGAGGTGATATATCACGAAAAGCGATGCATAATGGATCTTCATGAACGATGTCAGCTGAGATTTCCCGCTGGATGATTTTCTCAAAGAGTGACGGAGCTTCTGGCATTCTAGCGGACAAGGAGATCCACAGCAGGCTGATCCCACTCCAAGATAATTTTTCGAGAGTATGCCACGATTTCGTCGTTGAGAGACTGGCAGCTCACTTGCCAGCGATTGGTGCCGCGCAGTTTTTTGACACAGGGGCGGATGCCGACAAGCCTGACTCCCCGCACGACCGTTTCAGCTGCCTGTTCTAATTTCTCTCGTAAGCGATGGAAGAAAGCAAGTTCCCAAGGGCTCTCCTGGGCAATCTCAGGGAGATAAATCGAGACTCTGGGAGCAACGATGGTTGCATGTTCAGCGATTTCAGGATAACCGATGGTCTTGATAGAAACATGAATCAATCCAATGAGATCCTGGTGCGATATGGTCATGGTCGCATACTCTTCTTCGAGATAATAGCTGAGTGCTTTGACGACGTCCTCGGTCCATTCCCAGTTGGCATAGCCTGCTCTTTCTGCCGACCAGTCAACAGACTCAGAGAGCCACCCTTCAGAGAGGGGGATCGATTGTCTCTCCGCCCAATTGAGCATCGGCAAACGTTCCGGCATCGCAATCATGACTTGATCGCTCTTTCCACGACTTCATCCATTTCAAGGTTCTGAATTTCAGTGACGAATTCATTGATGTCCTTGAATTTTCGATAGACAGAAGCGAATCGAACATAGGCCACCTCATCCAATCCTCTGAGTGCCTTCATGATCACTTCTCCAATTTCCGTAGTCGGTATTTCATTGGTAAATTCTTTCTCTAACTGTTCAATGAGCAGGTCGGTCGTTTTCTCAATTTTATCTGGGCTGATCGGGCGTTTCTCGCAGGCCTTAAGCATCCCTCCGATGAGTTTTCTGCGGTCAAATGCTTCATAGCGCCCGTCCCTTTTAATGACCCTGAGGTTCTCTCGCTCGATTTCTTCATAGGTAGTAAATCGGTGGTGACAGCTGAGACATTCTCTGCGCCGTCGAATGACGGCACCATCTTTCCAGGGCCGTGAATCGATGACTTTATCTTCATTTTCAGAACATTTAGGACAGCGCATACCACATATTGTGTAGATCAATTACTAGAGATACTCTCTGTGGGGTCAAGGGAGAAAAATTCAGCTTTATGTTGTCCGCACCCGCATTGCGCAGTATATTTCAACCCGAAGTGATAAATATTCGCAAAAAACAGGCAGAAAACCCGAATCGGATTTTCTGCCTGATACTGAATAGAGTATTTTAACTTTAAAGCAGTCTTCAGCGCTTCTTGGAGACTGCTTTTTTGTTGGTAGATTAAACTACTTCTTCTTCTTCTTGGTTGCTTTCTTAGCTACCTTTTTCTTAGTGGCTTTTTTGGCGACCTTCTTGGTTGCTTTCTTAGCTACCTTTTTCTTAGTGGCTTTTTTGGCGACCTTCTTGGTTGCTTTCTTAGCTACTTTTTTCTTA
>JBCBYL010000101.1:0-8404 GCA_039815855.1 Verrucomicrobiota bacterium | reverse complement strand
GAAGTCAGATGTGGCAGAACATCTTTTTCATAAACCGCAGGAATCTTTAAATCGGGCACAGCGAACATAATCACATCCGCCTTTTTGACCGCTTGCGCATTGTCGTAGACCTTAAATTTCAGTATGCGGGCTACGGCAATGGATTTACTCCCCTGGTAGAGCCCGATAATGACATCGATCCCACTCTCTCTCAGGTTGAGGGCATGTGCGTGTCCTGGTGATCCGAATCCGATGACTGCAACGGTCTTCCCTTTGAGCACGTTGAGATCGGCATCTTTTTCAGTATATATTTTTGCTGGCATAGTTATCTCCGGTTATTGGATGGTTAATTACGGGGCATGGCAACCCGCCCTGTGCGGATAATATCCATCACTCCAAAATTGTTCATCAGGGCAATGAATTTTCCTGTTTTTCCTTCATCACCCGTAATTTCGATCGACATGTTATTGGCTTGAACATCAACGATCTTGGCACGAAAGATGTCACACATCTGCATGATCTCAGCCCGACTCGCTTTGTTCACTTTGACCTTAATGAGGATTAACTCACGGTCCACGTATTCATCTTCCTGAAAATCTCTAATCTCAATCACTTCGACAAGGCGATTGAGCTGTTTCACCACCTGATCGAGAACTTTATCATCTCCAACGACCACGATGGTCATTCTTGAATTTTTCGGATCGTGGGTCGGAGCAACATTCAAGGTGTCGATATTAAAGCCTCTTCCGCTAAACAGGCTGGTGACCCGGCTCAATACACCGAAATTGTTTTCTACTAATACAGATAAAATGTGTCTCATGCTAATGGTGTTCGATGGTTAAATCGAAGCTGGAAACCTAAACATCACCGTTACAGGGTCAACGGGAAAATAGGGTGGGAATTATGTGGCTTTTTTGAGTCGGATCAGTTCCTCACTGACTTTTCGGTATTGGGCCATGAGTTTATCATGCTCTTTTTGGAGGTGTTCATGGTCAACTTCCAACTGTCGAATTCGAAGATCTTTTGCGGTCTCGAGTGTTTCCTCGATATCATCCATCGCAATGAGACCTGTTTCAGCTCTTTCGGCAAGCACTTGGTTGACCACATTTTCCCCCAGCAGATTGGCAACGGTTGTGTTCTCTCCATTGGTAACGTTCTCAAGGATGTGATCCTCAGCAAGCTCATCGGCCAACAGAAACTCGCGAATCGTTCCTTCACTGGTCGGGCCGTAGCGAACTTCCCCATCTCCCTTGATCACCCAGATCATCCCCAGTTCAGTTAATTCAGGTGCAGGGAACCAGGATTTTCCATCGTAGGAAAGCTGGTCTTCAGGTGCGATAAAAGCACCCATGGCGAGAGCCTGAAGTTCAGAGAGATCCATGGGGCCATGAATTTCATCTTCCGCGATTTTCTTGAGCCTAATTTGGTTATTTTTTTCGACCATAATGAGTTATTGGGATTTGGGGATAAACAACTTCTGCCCGACTTGAATAAAGTCATCCTGACCTAGGTTGTTGGCTTTACGGATATCCTCTACGGTTACCGTGACACCTTGTTTATTAAAAGCATTTGCGATGGCCCAAAGGCTTTGGCCTTTTTGGACGGTATGTTCATAGCCTTCCTGTTCACTGTTGCTGGCAACGGCAGATTCCTGACTGGCACCGTCCGCTCCTTGTCCCTCCGCAATCAGTTTACTTACCTCTTCAATAAGGGCTTGCTGCTGTTTTTGTTGTAGCTCTTTTGACTGATTGAACTGATTTGCCAGATCCTGTTGAGAATCTTCTAAATCATCTAATCGCTTCTCAGAGGCGGTGATCTGCTTTTGAAGCTCTTCAACCCGCTTCACCAGTAATTCGATTTGGTCGGCGGCACGCAGGAGCGTTCTGCGCTCAATTTCACTATCTGCGATCTCTGCCGGAGAATCGATTTGAGCTTCTACGGCTGCGCCCCCCAGCAAAAGAAGGGCCAACAAACAGACTGGGTGAGTAATCTTCATGACAAATGCCAAGGTGAAATTATGCCACCCCGCCTGACTCAGGCAAGATTTTCAAATTCAGCCTCCGTAAGGATTTGAACCCCGTATTTCTCTGCCTTTTCGAGCTTAGAGCCTGCTTTCTCGCCGGCCAGTAAGTAGGTCGTCGACTTACTGATTGATCCCGTGACCTGTCCACCTAAGGCGAGAATACGATTTTTAATCTCTTCTCTGGGCTTAGAGAGAGTGCCGGTAATGACGAATGTCTTACCCATGAGAGGTGTCTCACCTCCTTCCTGGGTAGGAGAACCAGTGGATTCAGCTCTGATTTGTAACTCCTGGATCTGCTTTAAGAGGAATTTCCCGGCCTCATTTTCAAAGAAGCGCACAAGCTGACCTGCGGCGACGGGGCCCAGGTCAGGTTTGACTGCCATCGGTTTTAGACCTTCCTCTAATGTGGCAATCCTCTCTTTTAATTCCTGATACTGTGCCTCACGTCGGCTCTTTTCCTCATCTGATTGAGGAGGGTTCTCTTTATTCCGTGGCGATACCTTTCGCTGTTCTTCCTTGAGTCGATCGACTTCAACGACCTGACTGAGAATTTCTGAAGAAGCAATTTCTTCAAAATCTCGATGTAACCTGGAGACTTCTCGAGCTGCAGACTCCCCGATCTGAGGAATCCCCAGAGCAAAAACCCAACGATGAAGCGGTATCTCATCTTTCGCACGGTGCAGCGCCCGGATCACTTTTTGTGCATTCTTCTCACCAAATCGGCGGGGCTGATCATCTGTCCCGAGATTTAAATCAGCATAGTTCTGCTCATCAATTCGAAATAAATCCATTGGAGACTGAGCGAGCTGATGTCTGACTAAGGCTTCGGAGACGGTTCCCCCAATTCCTTCAATATCAAGCGCCTTTCTTTGTGCGAAGTGACGTATCCGGGTGACTGCCTGATCCGGACAAGCGAAATTGATACACCTCCAGGCAACGAATCCTTCCTCTCGCAAGATTGGCCCTCCGCAGGAAGGACATTTTCCTCCGACATGTCGATAGAGTTCAAACCTCGGAGCAGAATGCTCCCTCTTCTCGAGCAGGACCTTAACGACGGCAGGGATAATCTCTCCCGCTTTCTCAATGATGACGTGGTCTCCCGGGCGAATGTCTTTCTTCTGGATCTCATCTTCGTTGTGCAGGGTCGCTCTGGAGACGGTGGTTCCGGAAACAAGTACCGGCTCAAGTTCCGCTACCGGGGTTAAGACCCCAGTCCGTCCGACCTGAATTTTAATTTCACGAACTACTGTTTCCTTCTGTTCTGGAAGAAATTTATAAGCTGCTGCCCAGCGCGGCGCTCTGGAGGTGGAGCCTAAAGCATCGCGCTCCTTAAAGGACTGGACCTTGACCACCGCTCCATCGGTCCCGTAATCAAGATTCTGCTTTAGCTCTTCAATTTGAGCCACTGCCCCTAAAAGCTGGTCTAGTGAATTCGCTTTAAAAACAGGTTCATTGAGTGGAATTCCCATTTCTCGTATGAGCTCCAGAAAATCATCCGCTTGAGCCCACGTTTTACCTTCAGAAGCCCCGAATCCATGGGCAAGAAAGGAAAGAGGCCTTTTGGCCACCTCTCTTGAGTCTAACTGCTTCAGAGTTCCTGCGGTTCCGTTCCTCGGGTTCGCAAAAGCGGCTAAACCAGCCTCCTCCATTTTTGCGTTGAGGGCCTGAAATTTTGAGTTGGTCATGAAAATCTCACCTCTCACTTCGAGCAATTCAGGAGCATCCGGGCCGATCTTCAGTGGAATACTTCGGATCGTCTTTACGTTCGAAGTGATGTCATCTCCCTTTTCCCCGTCACCACGTGTGACCGCTCGCTTTAACTCCCCGTTCTCGTAGATCAGAGAAACGGCAACTCCATCGATTTTCGGTTCGACGGTGACCTCAACTTCTTCGCGACCTAGCCCTTTTTGGAGCCGAGTGTAAAACTCAATGAGTTCTATTTCCTTTGGTCTTTCAAGAGAGACTTCCTCAGGCTTCAGCTCAAAGACATCGTCAATCGACATCATGGGAAGCAAGTGATCCACCTGAGAAAAACCGTCTAAGGGTTCACCACCGACTCTCTGCGTTGGTGAGTCCGGCACCATCCATTCCGGATGTTCTCTCTCAACCTCTTCTAATTGCCGATAAAGCTGATCATACTCAGCATCTGATAATTCAGGGTTAGCCTCAACATAGTAGAGCCGGTCATACCGCTGTATTTGAGAAACCAATTCCTGATATTCAGAACGTGTCATTCGTGTTGCCACTTCAGCCGTTTGACCGTCTTTTCTAAAAACCACCCACAGGTCAGTCCAGCCACATCAGCCATCCAATCAAGCACATCTGGCGACCGGTTCGGCACCGTCGACTGATAGATTTCATCGAGCGCTGGGAGAAGCAGAATACAAAGACAAAACAAAACCGTTTGCATTCGCACTAAAGACAGGGTCCATCCTAATGGGAGATAAAGCAGAAAGTGGATCAGCTTATCGATTTGCGGGAAATCTAAACCCACTGAGGAAGGAGCATTTGTCAATCCTCCTGGAATAGAAGATAATAAGAGGATCATCATAAAATAAATGATGACCATAAGCCAGCGGGACCAAAGCGGGATCATGGCATGAATGGTTGCCCGGCCGCCTGGCTCTGAATCTCCCCAGCAGAATCCCGGCCTGTGACAAGAACGCGTTTGATCAATAGCATCCTTTGCGAAGGCTTGAAAGCTCGCTCAAGTCGACTGGAACCCCCTGAAACATAGTCAAATAATTGGACCACTTGGCCCCGCTCATTTTCTGCTTCGACGGTGTAAGTGATTTTTGCATCTGCTGTTTCCAACCCCCGGAGCGAAATAAAACCTAACTGCTGATCGCGGTCCCAGACCATTCGCCCGCGTAAGAGGATCTCATCACCGATAGGGCCAATGACAAAGAGTTCACTATCCCATTGGCCCAGCATCTGTTTCATGAGTTTGAGCTCAGCTGAAAGAGCAATATCCTCTGGGAGTTCAGTAGCCTCTTCCTTCACCACATCAGCTGAAGTTGATTCTAAAGCCGTTTTTGGATTGGACTGAACCAGCTTCCAGATTAATACCGCATTCGCCATGAGCGAGATGGCGAACAAAGTGACAGTGAGTGTAATCAGTGACTTTGATGGGACGGGGGGCTGATACTCGTCGTTCATATGTTCCACACCCTTCCCCAATGTACATCTAAGCGCTCATCTAAGAACAGGCGAACTGCCTTGACTGTGCAGATTCCCTCTAATTCCTGACCGCGAGCGACTATACTGGCTAAAGCTTCTCCTGATTTTACTTTTAAGGACTCCTGACAAAGGATCGGGCCTTGATCCAAGTCTGGAGTAACAAAATGTGAGGTCACTCCGACAATTTTGACCCCCTTTTCATAAGCCTGTCGATAGGCAGAAGCTCCGGGGAATGCGGGCAATAAGGAGGGATGAATATTGATAATCCGATTTTTCCAGCGCCAGACAAAGGAGGGAGAAAGAATTTTCATAAAACGAGCTAAAACCATGAAATTGACCTCATAGCGGTCGAGTAATTTCATGGCTGCCTCTTCTGCCGGCAGCCGCCCATCCCATTTGACATAATGAAAGGGAAGACCTGCCTTTTCTACTCTTGATTGGAGGTCCTTTCGGTTGCTGATCACCACGACTGGCAAGGCTTTAATTTTCCCGGCGTGAACCGCTTTCATGATGGCGTCGAATACATGACTCTCTTTTGTCACCAGTAATGCCATTCGTTGCTTCCCGTCTTCCGATGCAAAATGGAGTCTCAGGTCCATTTTTAATTCCTTAGCTAGAGATTGCAGACCCAGCTTGACTTCCTTCTCGCTGAGCACGTCTGACGGCCAGCTCGCTTGTAGGGTCATACTGAATTCCCCACGGGATACCTGCTCTTCAAGCGATTCGATATTCGCCTGCTGCTGAAAGAGAAACTGTGTAACCCGCGCGATAACACCCGTTTTATCCCTGCCAATCAGGGTCAATGTACCGTAAATCTTCAACCGGCTTCTCCACGGTAGGTGCACCAGGAAGTGGGAGTCTCAAAAAGCTGCAATTCATACAGCCCGGGCAAGTCAGCGATCAATTTATCCCAAAACCAGGCTAGCATGTTTTCCAGACTGGGAACCTCGAGTCCGGGCAGGTCATTCAGACACTTGTGATCAAGGTAGTTCACCAGCGGCTTCACCTTATCGGCAATCTCGGCATGATCAAAGACGATGCCGGTCTCACGATTGACTTCTCCCTTCACTGAAACATGGAGGATAAACGTATGACCATGCATTTGGCGGCACTTGTGCCCTTCAGGAAAAGTCGTTAACGCCTGAGCTGAATCAAAAGTAAATTTCCGAGTTAAAATCATTTTCATGGCACTACAGCTCTACCAAAGGAAGCTGAGCAAGGTAAGGTAAATATTCAGCTTCCAATCGATCAGGGGTCAGGTCATCTGACTTGGAATACCGCTTCACAGCATCCCAGCATGGCGTGTCCCATAGCATGATATTTTCGATGTAAGGGTCACCTGAATAGCCAAGGCCACAGTAACGGGCAATGTAACTTGAAACCGCTATGATCGAGCTGAGCAGACCATAGCTGGTGCTATAGTCATTATAGTACAGGCAAATACCCTTTAAATTAGCATCGGAAAGCCGTTTCTGGACCCATATTTCTCCTGCTTCATGATGATTAATCATGAGGATATCCTCTTCAGCATCAGCTAGCATCTTCTTCTCTACAATCGATTTCTGTATCGCCCCAAAATAGGGATATGGAGAGGCTTCGCTTAAAACCTGTTTTCCGATTCCGTGTAACAGGCTGGCGATGAAAGTATAATCCGAAGCCTTGACCAGTGGCCTTCTCATCAGATTGGTCCCAAACCCGCGCTTGGCCTTTTCATCTGCAGGCCCCACTCCCAGGACATAGTTTCCCTCCACCAAATCAATCAAGTGCTTTGCGATCACCGCTGTTGAGAGCGCGTAAACCCAGTAGGACTTCCAGTTAAATTCCGCCTGTGTGTTCTTATGCTCCTTGATCATTAAAATAGCGAAAATGATCCCCTGAACTAATTCCTTCCCAACCAGTTTGATCGCTTTCTTTCGTTTATCGACCAGCTCATCTCCCTGATAAAAAAGCGGGGAATTAGCCAGTTGCAGAACATAGGCATCCGCCTCCGGAATCTCCGCTAGTGCTTCAGCTAATTCTGAAAGTGACGCCTCACTCGCTGACATCAAATCCTTGAGTGGGGAAATTAAGGCATCGATTCTCAACTCACGCACCCCAGTTCCTTCAACCGCGTCGAGAATCTGTTGTTTCGTCTGTTTGATCCCTAGATCGGCACCCGCAGTAGCCCAGCTTAAATAGCGATCTGACAAAATCCCAAAGAGATTTTCTTCGGAATTCCCTGTGTGACGAGCCACCATCGTATAAGGAGACACCTCTTGGGTTGCATCGCGCTCAAAATCCGGGGCCGGGAGATAGTTAATGTTTAAAAAAGCTTCCCTGAGTTCTGCATAGTTTTGGAAGCGGTCATCAGGTTCTTTCCGAGTCATTTTCTCCAGGACATGAATCCACCCTGAAGGGAGTCCAGATGCCTCAGCCCTTTCGATCGGAAACGGTCTATAGACATGTCCTTTGACAATGCCGGTAATCGTCTCCGCATCATAGAGAAGCTCCCCGGTGATGAGGTGGTAAATGCTGGCTCCTAAACCATAGATGTCACTACGCTGATCTGCAGAGGCGCGCTTAATTTGCTCAGGTGACATATAGGCCGGTGTCCCATACGCCTTGTCTGACTCTTCGCTTGACTGACCCAGTGTTTTGGCCAGACCAAAGTCAGTCAGTAACAACGTCCCATCTTCATCGAGAAGAAAATTTGAAGGCTTAATATCCAGATGAACGACATTGCTCTGGAGTGCCTTGTCGAGAGCGTCAATCGCCTGCCCCATTGCCCATTCGGCCTCAGCGATAGTCATTTTCCGCTCCTCTTCAATCCAGTCATCCAGCGTATTCACCGTAATGTAGGGCATGACAAAGTAATTAATCTCGCCTTGGTGACCGACGAAATAAATCGGCACAATATTCGGGTGACGCAATGCCGCGATACTCTGGGCTTCTGTTTCAAACTGCTGGAGCTGCTCAGGATCGGATGCGTAATCTTTCTTCAGTACCTTGATCGCCACTTCACGTTGAAGACTGGGCTCAAATCCTTTATAGACATGACCCATTCCACCCTCTGCCACATGGCTGATAATGGTGTAATGCCCGAGAACGGCTCCCGGCACTAGTTCTTCCTGACGATAGACTTCTGACATCTTTTACGCATCCGATCCTGAGCAGCTCCAGCAGTTTGAAACAGAAGCCCAGAGTATCGCGGCATTGCGTCACCCGAATATTGTGCCGATTTAT
>JBCBYL010000088.1:0-10520 GCA_039815855.1 Verrucomicrobiota bacterium | reverse complement strand
GTTGGGATCACGCTTGGGCTGGAGATTTCCTTGCTCCTTTTCGATGCCTGAAAGGCCACATGGAGTTTCTGTTAAGGGTCAGCATGTTAAGCATGTTAAGGGTCAGGTTAAGGGTCAGGTTAAGGGTCAGTAGTCGACTCTTGACGGAATCCATCGTTTAGATTCATGTTTACTGTTCATACAAGGACTAACTTTTTACGCATGTTCAACATGTCGGGTGTCGACTACTGACCCTTCAGCCCTTCAGCTGTGACCCTTCAGTTCAGACTGGCCCTTCAGATGTATTAACCACAGATGGGGATTGACCCCTGTCGGTTTCTCATATAAGCAGTGTTTCAGATGTCATTGTGCAATCTAATACATGAATACGTCTCCTAACCTCAAACAGCCGATCATGAAAAAAGCAGCCATTTATCTATTATCAATTCTAAGTATTCTCCATTCGTCCCATGCCAGTTTTACCTTCGATCTCATTTCCGGATCCTATGAGCTAACCATCAGCCAGGACATTGTCATTGAGTGTACCGCCCAGCAGGTCAAACCCTGCCCGAAAGCTTCTGTAGAGCTATGGGTTCCCGGCATGTTCCTTATCGCCAACTTCCCCCTGGCGTCCGTACCTGATGCCAACTTTACAAACTTGAAATTAGAAGTCGTTGCCAAGAATGATAGCGATGAGTATGTCACCTATGAATATCAGGCAGCTGATTTTCGAGCCGCCGAGGGCGCCCCACAAATTCCATCAGGCTTCTATCAAGGGCAATTCAGATTCGACACCCCGGATATTACCTTGCCCGACACCTTTACCCACAGCATTGAGCGTTTTGTCATACGGGCAGGAACCTACAGCACGGGCCCCGGATTCATTGCTCCCGATGTCACCTCCTTTGCCGCGACTGATTTCAGCTACAGTTACGATAATATTGAATGCCTGGCCGACCCCGGCGTAACACCCAGGGAAACCTATGTCTTAGGCAGTTCAGCGGTGAGCACGGCCGTCGAGCCGAGTACGGCTGCTAACCTTGGCATCTTGGTCAGCTTTGACACCGAGGAGACCTTGCAATACATCATCGAATCATCGCCAGATTTGTCTGCTTGGACTACCGCAGCGGGGCCTTTTATCGGAGATGGAACCACCCAGACCGTCAGCTTTCCTACCGATCAAAATCGCCTCTTCTATCGGGTCATTGAAGGATTCTAACGGGTCCACAACCGCCGCCGGTTAAGGGTCAGTAGTCGACTCTTGACTGACCCTTTAGCCACCCGCCTTTGCTGAGCTACGTCGCGCCTAGCCCAAACCCGTCTATGCTCATAGGGGCTCGACGAAAGGGCGGGAATGACTTATCTTAAAACCATGAGCATCGCTGAAATCCTCGAAGTGCTTCCCCGGCTCAAAGCTGAAGACCGCCACCTGTTACGCGACCGGCTCGACGAACTCGACTACGGGGAGTTTGAGGAAACTCAGGAGATTCTTGCCGCCATTGATGCCGGTATCCGTTCGGCTGAAACCGAACCAGGCTTCACTGTCAACGAAGTCAGAGAAAAAATATCCTCGTGGGCTACCAAGTCATCCTAACCCGTCTTGCCCAGGACGATTTGCAGGAGATAACCGAATACATTGCTCTCGATGATCCTGTAAGTGCCGAACGCTTCGCCAATCAGCTTCTTGATGAGGCTTTAGAACTTGAGAACTTTCCTCAAAGAGGCCGGCCGCTCAAACGCAAGCCGGACGTTCTTCGTGTGGTTAACGGGAACTATGTCATCTTCTACCGTATCGAAGCAGAAGCCGCCATTGTTCGAGTACTTCGGTTTTGGAACGGTGCGCGGCACCCGAACACTCCGCCCTTCGTAGACTAAACGATCTTAGGGAAGCCTCTCAGTATGAACCGAGACACATCGGTTACACCATACTGGGTATTATGCCTTGGAAAGAAGTGTCACCGATGAGGGACGGAGTGGGACCTTGATGAGGGACGGAGTGAACTCCGTCCCTGATTAGCCGCTCGGGAAGCGGGGAGGGGATGAGTGAGCGAGGGGCGTGACAGTCAATCCACTTAATGAGTTCAGTCAGGGAGACGTCTTGATAGGAATGGGGTGTCTGACTCAGACCTCATCGGCTGGGGTTATGATTTGCGGGGCCATAATTTGAGGAGTGACCAAAGGGCTGCGAGGCAGAGCGGCAGGCAAATCCAGTTGGGCACACCGAATCCAGCCGGAATGAATCCGAAGAGGGTGGCGGCTGCGGCTGCGCAGAGGGCATAGGGGAACTGAGTGCGGACGTGGTCCCAGGGGTCACAGCCGGCTGCCGCTGCGGAAATAATGGTGGTGTCACTGAAGGGCGAGGTGTGGTCTCCAAAGACAGCGCCACTTAGGGAAGCGGCGACCATGAGTGGAATTAATCCAGCTTCAGCCCCGAGATGAGTTCCTAAGGGGATGGCTATCGGTATAGCCAGGGCCATGGTGCCCCAGGAGGTTCCTGTGGCATAGGCGATGAGAGCGGAAATGAGAAAGACGAGGGCTGGCAGCCAATGAGCACCTATTTCTCCGTTCAGGAATTGGGCAATGACTTGAGCGGTCCCCAGCTCTGAAATCACGGCTCCCATCATCCAGGCGCAAACGAGGATGAAAATGGGATAAAGCATACTGCGGCACCCAAGGCCCCAAGCCTTGAAGGCGCCGCTTCGGCTCGCTGAGGGTAATACAAATGCGGCCGTTAAACTGGCCAGGCCAACGGAAATGAGGAGGACGAGAGCGGAGTCAGCAAATCCAAATGCTTCGTAGAGTGGCGTCCCCTGAGGAGACTTTCGGACGCCATCCACCAGCAATCCTAGGAAGAGAGAGAAAACAAAGGTGGCAATGGGTACGAGCGCTCTCCAAATCAGTCCGCCTTCTTGTTTCTGCTCAGAGTCGAATCCGGTTTCCTCGGGCGGCTGATGATGAGTCGGCTTAGTTGCCAGATTTCCCCAACGGTAATGAATCGAGAGAGGAACGAGAAGGAGAGCCGCCCAACAGTAAAAATTCGAGCCGATGGAGGCAATTAAGACGCCTTCTGAGGTGAGGGGAATGGAGTGATCTGCTAGGGCATCTAATCCCTGCTCGATGACTCCCAACTGGAAGGCCACCCAGGTGGTGGCCAAGGCCAGGCAGGCGACCGGGGCGCTGGTGGAGTCGGCGATATAGGCAAGTTTTTCTGAAGAGATGCCCATTTTTTTTGCGGCGGGCCTCAATGTTCTGCCGACAATCAGGCTATTGGCGAGGCCGTCAAAGAAGCAGATCAAACCGAGGATGAAGGCGGAGAATTCCAGTCGCCGTGGGTCACGGGTTTCGCCTGTGAGTTTTTGGGCGAGAGAATCGAGACCTCCACTCTGTTGAATGAGAGCGGCAAAGCCTCCACAGAGGAGGGTAAAGAGGACGACGGTTCCATTCCAGGAACTGGTGAATACAGGCTGGATGAGGTCATCAATGAGGAAAGTGAAGGTGCTGCCAGAAGCGGCAAAGATCGAACCGACAAGCGATCCAGCAAGAAGGGAGAAGACGATTCTGCGGGTGCTGATAGCGAGAATGAGGGCGAGCAGGGGTGGCCAGATCGGCTGAAGAGAATCTAAACGGAGCCCGACCAGAACCGTGCCGATGAGTGCGGCACTTACCCCCAGGATTAGAATGGTCTTTGGTTTCAACTAGACGGCGGCGAGGTGCTTTAGCATGCACTGGTTTAAGCGCATTCCACCCTCGAAGTTAGCGACCGGGAAATTCTCATTGGGGGAGTGGCAGCGCGCGTCAGGGAGTGCGAGGCCGAAGAGGAGGGTGTCGACACCGAGGATATTTTTAAATTCGGCAACAATCGGGATGCTACCTCCTTCGCGGATGAGTGCGGGATCCGCACCCGGGAACGCTTCTTTAGCGGCCTCGGTTGCTGCTTTTCCGAATCCGGATTGAGGGTCTACGAGGTAGGCATTGCCAGAATGTTGTCTTTCGATTTCGAGGGTGACGGATGGAGGGCAGTGTTTCTTGAGGTGTGCTTCTGCTAATTCAAGGATTTTCAGGCAATCCTGATCGGGGACTAACCTGAAACTGAGTTTTGCCGTGGCGGTCGAAGGGACAATGGTTTTTGAGCCTTCACCCTGATAGCCGCTATAAAGTCCATTGACCTCCGCGGTGGGGCGAATCCAAGTGCGCTCAAAGCCGGAATAGCCTTTTTCCCCATACAGTTCTGGAACGTCAGTGAGTTCCTGGAATTCACTCTCATGGACAGGAAGCTTTTTCCAGCCCTCACGTTCCCACTCTTCCGGGGCCTTCACCTCATCGTAGAAGCCTTCGATGGCGACTTTGCCATTCTCATCGTGGAGGCTGGCAATCATCTTACTGATTACAGCGGCCGGATTGGCGATGGTACCACCGAAAATTCCGGAATGGAGGTCGTGGCTGGGGCCTTTGACCGTAAATTCAAGGCAGGACACACCGCGCAAGCCGTAAGTGAAAGTGGGGATCCCGGGAGCAATCATCCCGGTGTCAGAAATGACGACGACATCGCACTTCAACTCGTCCTGATATTCTTTCAGGAACGGAGTGAGGTTGGGGCTGCCGATCTCTTCTTCTCCCTCGATGAGGAAGATGACATTCACCGGGAGTTCACCCTCTTTTTGTAAGGTCTCCTGGACGCCGAGAACATGGGAAAGGATTTGCCCCTTATTATCGGTGGCGCCTCGTGCGGTGATAATGCCATCCTTGACCCGAGGTTCGAAAGGAGGGTGCTCCCACTGGTCGAGTGGATCGACAGGCTGCACGTCATAGTGACCGTAAATGAGGATGGTTTTGAGCTCTGGCTTTACTTCAGACTTGGCGAGGACGATGGGGTGGCCATCCGTGGGAATGACCCGGGCGTGAAGCCCCATGGCGGCTAGCTTGTTTGCCAGCCAGCCGGCACAGGAACGTACGTCGTCTGCATTCCGAGGCTCAGTCGAGACACTGGGAAAGCGGAGAAAGGTCAGGAGATCGTGGAGTGGTGTGTGTTCATTCATAGGGTTGCAAAATTAAGATGTGGTGAGATATTTCTAAACTCAAACTGAAACTTACAACAAAAACCAATCTAATCATGCCAAATATTCCTGAATCCTTTCCCGAATTTAGCCTTACCCGCTTACTCAAAACTGTTTTTCAACCTGAAGGTGGAGAAAAAACCTGTGTTCTTATCGATCTCGTTGATCCCCGTGAGATCAAGGACTTTGCTTTTCTCAGTAACCCGGAGCTCACGATCCAAAAATATGCTCACGATATCTTTTACAAAGGATTGAACAATGGAGCAGCCACCGAACTCAACCTGACCGGCGGAGACATCTTCGCTTACAAAGAAACCGGCGGCAGTAACTTGGACTACGAAGACATCGCCTTCGACCCGGAAGGTAAAGAACTCAGCTTGGAGAAAGATATTTTCCCCAATTACGACATCATTCTCTGCGTCAGCACTTACTCAGCAACAGCCCCATTAACCGCACACGCAAAGCAATATGGCTTCCGCGGAGCGACTCTGCACGGTCTCAATGAAGTGATCCTTTCCTCAGGACTCTGCGTCAACTACGAAGAAGTCAGCGCAGAAGCGGAGAAAATGCGCCTCGGTCTGACCAAGGCAGATTGGGTCGAGATCGATTACGAAGTTGAAGACTTAAAAATGACGTTGCGTTTGATCCTCGACGGACAGGAAGCACAGAAAAGCCACGGTCTCTGCCATGGCAAGGAGCCGGATGTGGCAAACCTTCCCGCCGGTGAAGTTTATTTTGTCCCGAATCAAGCTGAGGGTTCATTCCCGATGAAATACGAAGATGGCACCCTGGGCCGGCTGGATGTCCGCGACGGGCGCGTCGTGAAAGTGACCCTCATCAAAGGCAACCTCCAAACCATCAGTGATCATCAGAATAAAATCATTAATGATCCTGTGACGGGCGAGATTGGAGAGCTCGGATTTGGAACGCAATTGCTGCCATTTTCTGGTCGTGATATCCAGGACGAAAAAGTGCGTGGAACGATCCACGTGGCGACTGGACGGAGTGATCATTTAGGAGGTCACCTCAAACCGGATATGTTTAAAATTGCGGAAAATGCGACCCATGATGACATTCTCTTCGCGCCACATAAGACACCTGAAATCAAACTTCCTCAGGTCAGGATGGAACGTGATGGAGAAGTCCATGTCCTCATCGAAAACTATGAGCCGGCTGCCTATATCAACCAGCTTGTCGAAGAAGGTGATCTCGTAGAGGCCTAGAGCGGTCACCTCTTGAAATTTAGAAAAAGGCGCAGCTGAGCAGGCTGCGCCTTTTTTACGTCATCCGTTCGCGATTGCTTGCCAGTTGTTAGTAGGGTTTATACCTTTTTAGAATGACCGGCGTGAACTACGAATCTGACGAACTTCTTTCCCAATACTTGCTTCTACACTATGGATGGCACGAGGACGTCCTGACCCACTGGGCCGGGATGGCAGAATTTCTCGACTATCCCTGGAAGTGCGCGGAGCTCTGTCTGGATCAGCTTCCGGAGGGAGACCACTATCGCGCGCTCGATCTCGGTTGTGCGGTGGGGCGTTCGAGTTTCGAGCTGGCGCGGCGTTGTCGTGAAGTCATCGCGATCGACTATTCCGCTAAATTCATAGAAGTGGCCAGCTACCTGCGAGATCAAGGTTCATATTATTACCAACGCAAGGATGAGGGAGACTTAAGAACTCCGCTTCTAGCCCAGGTGCCGGATGGAATTTACCGACAACACGTGCACTTTGAGCAGGGGGATGCCTGCGCACTGCGTGAAGATCTGGGGACATTTGACTGTGTGCTGATGGCGAATTTGCTCTGTCGTTTACAGCGTCCTGATCTCTGCCTGCAGCGGTTGCCCTCCATGCTGAATTCGGGCGGATTTGCTCTCATTACCACCCCGGCCACCTGGTCAGAAGAATACACCGCAAAGGAATACTGGTTAGGCGGCTATGAGCGGGATGGGCAACCTGTGAAGACAGAAGACGGTATCCGGGAAATGTTATCCCCTGAGCTTCATTGCTTCCGTTCCGGAGAAATTCCTTTCTTGATCCGTGAGCATGAGCGGAAATACCAGTGGAGCCTGGCCCGGTTCACCCTTTGGCGGAAACCCTAAAAGCTCATTTCGACACTCATGGGGAAGAAGGATCGCAAGAAGGGGAAGCTGGATCTGAATCCATCTACTGGCTCAGGTCTGAATAATGCCTTTGGTCAGTTAGACTTAGATGGTTTACCGGATGGGCCCGTGCTCGAATCTGCGCAGGAAACCACCGAGACAGAGGACAAGCTCACCCATTCCGAGAGCAAAAAAGGACGCGTCGTTTTACGTCGGGAAACAGCACATCGTGGCGGAAAATCAGTGGTTATTGTCTCAGGTCTGGAGGAAATGCCGGAAACTGATTTACAAGCACTCGCGCATGATCTGAAGCGCTCCTGCGGCACCGGTGGAACAGTGAAAGACGGGGAAATTATTATCCAAGGGGAGAAGGCACTCGAGCTTTCTGCGCTATTGAGAAAACGAGGTTACCAGGTCGCGGGGGTGACGAAGTGATTATTTTGGTAGCAATTTTAACGCAAAGGCGCAGAGGCGCTGAGTTCTTTTTACAGGGAGTCTGGAAGAGACGGGAGAGGGGACTATCCATGAGATGCCTCCTTTTCTCCTACCCTCCCTGTAAATAAAAACCCTTAGCGCCTTAGGGTAACAGAAGAGAGAAGATGAAATCAGGCATAAGAATTGCAACGCTACTACTTGTATTGTGTTTCTTGTGTGTGAGGTTCATCTACGGACGTAGTCTTTGGTATCCAATTTTGTTGCAAGTAAAGGGCAAGAAGACAGTGAATGCTGTCGTTACAGAAATTGAGAAAAAAGGCAGCCTTCACTTTAGTCACTCAAACTATAAGGGCTTAGTGCTGGTTGGCCTGAAACAAGAAAAAACTCTTGAGGTCTGGGGCCAAAACGTAAGTGGAGAGCATGACTTAATAGCTACCTATCCTTTTACAGCTTATAGCGGAACATTAGGTCCTAAGTTACAGGAAGGAGATCGCCAGATACCTGAAGGGATATACCGTATTGAATATCTCAATCCAAACAGCAGTTATCATCTGTCTATGAAATTGGACTATCCCAATGAATTTGATAAGGCGATGGGGAAACAGGATTCAAGAGAGCGATTGGGATATGATATTTTTATTCACGGGAAAGCGGTGACGATTGGCTGTATCCCTATCGGTGATGCTGCCATCGAGAAGCTGTTTTATATGGTTTCTAAAATTGGTCGAAGCAATGTCAGGGTCATTCTCTCTCCTTATGACATGAGGAAGTTAGAGCGTTCATTAGATATCCCCCATATTGACTGGGAAGATCAACTCTATGACCAAATAAAATCGGCACTTTCTGAAATACAGGAAAACTAACTCCCCGTTCTCCCTCTCTCCCTGTTAATAAAAACCCTTAGCGCCTCTGCGTCTTTGCGTTAACTTCAATTCTATGGACTGGGATCAGAGATGGAATGAGGGCGACACCCCCTGGGACCATGGTGAGCCCGCCCCGCCCCTGGCCGCATTCTTGCGATCCAATGACATCCCGTCGGGCACCGCGCTCGTCCCCGGCTGTGGCAGCGGTCATGAAGTCAGAGCGTTAGCAAAGGCCGGGTTTGAAGCCACAGGTCTCGACCTCTCTCCGCGAGCGATTGAGGTGGCCCAGGAAAAAGTGACCCCGGGAGCGCAATTTGTTGTCGGTGACTGGTTTGACCTTCCTGAAGACTTTCACCAGCAATTTGATTGGGTTTTTGAGCACACCTGCTTTTGCGCTATTCATCCAGATCGCAGAGACGATTATCTGAAATCGTTAATGCAAGCGCTGAAGCCAGGTGGTCATTATATGGCGATCTTTTACCTGAACCCACAGGCGGACGAAGGGCCTCCATTCAAAGTGAGCCCCGAAGAATTAGATCAGCGATTTTCCAATTTCCGCCTCCTTCGGGCCTGGGAGCCCGGGGTTGGGTTTGAGAGTCGGATGGGTCGTGAGCAGTGCCGGCTTTACGAATTCTCTCAACTCTAAGGATCAGGTTACTTATCTGTGACAGACAGAGAAATCCTTTGACCATTGCCTGCTGAATTTTAGCCTAAGGTATGAGCGTGAGATCTTATCTCCGAGCTTCAGTAAGAATGGTGATCTTCTTTTCCTTTCTGATCCACGCTATTTCTATTCAGTCATTCGCCGCAGAAGAGGTCGGGATGGTCTGGTCAGTGCAGGGTGAAAATAATACAGTTTATCTAGCGGGGTCGATTCACCTCTTACGGAGTTCGGATTACCCCTTACCGCAGGCATATGATCAAGCGTTTGCCGATAGCGATGCCCTCGTGCTGGAGATCACAGAGGAAGAAATGAGTGATCCGCAATCTGCGATGCTTCTGCTCAAAGCAGCCCAATGCGAAGGAGGTAAAACCGTTTACGATTACCTCAAGCCTGCCACGGTGGAGGTGCTTGAATCCCGCTTTGGAGAAGACTTGGGCGCTTATGCCATGTTTAAAGGATTTAAACCCTGGTTTCTGGTCATGACCATCACTGTGAGTGAATTAGCCAAGATCGGAGTTTCCCCGCAGGACGGCGTCGAAACGCATTTCACGAAAAAAGCGAAAGAACGGAATCTGCCTGTCAGTTCTCTCGAGTCCGTCCAGGACCAGTTGAGTATTTTTGATGGATTAACAGATGATCAGCAGGACAGTTTCCTCCGCGTTACCGTCGAAGAACTTTCCTCCATGGAAAACGAATTTGACCGGATGATCGCACTCTGGAAGTCGGGGAAAGATGCCGAGCTCGCTGCCATGATGAATGACAGCATGGACTCCTTTCCAAAACTCAAAGAGAAGCTATTGAATCAGCGCAATGCTAACTGGGTTTCTCAACTAAAAAACGATTTCCTGAAGAGAGAAGAAAACGTGATGTTGCTGGTAGGCTCAGCTCACTTGGCCGGTGAAGACGGTGTGATCTCCAGCCTCAAGAAGGAACAGTTTGATGTCGTGAGAGTGAAGTAACGGAATCAATGAAGAAGGGAAACCTAATATGATTATTGTAAACCGAATCGATGACGAAACCTACGATGTCGAGGTCATCGCAGAAGAGAACACATCGGAGCACGACGATTTCCTGGGTCTGAACTTTCCGAAATGGGATATCCCGACCCAGGCCCGCGAGATTATGCTGCGCCTTCCGCTGCGCATGATCACCGATGTCGATCAGACCCCGGTGCCGGTTCAGGCCGCATCAGCGGATCTGCCGCCGCTGGACCTGTCGCTTGCGCAATTGCGCGGTGTCTCGCCAGTCCATGTAGAGTATCTGCGGAACATGGAGGTCGAGGCCACGATGACACTGTCCATCGTGGTCAAGGGAAAGCTGTGGGGAATCATCTCGTTCCACAACTACGCGCCCATGGTTCCGCCGCCCCGCGTGCGTGCGGTCTGCCTGCCGTTCATCGAGTACTTCAATGTGAAGCTTGCTTTGCT
>JBCBYL010000049.1:0-16818 GCA_039815855.1 Verrucomicrobiota bacterium | reverse complement strand
ATTACTCAGGGGTTCAAGCCTGTAAAGCACTAGCTGAAGAAGGCTATGAAGTAGTCCTCCTGAGTAATCGAATTCACATGCTTGGCCGATGATGATGGGGCCAGACCCAATGAGGAGGATTTTTTTAATGTCGTCGCGTTTTGGCATTAAAAAAAGACACTATGAGAGATGATTGATCTGGCAAAGATAAACATCTCCAAGAAGGTATTTTTTAAAGAAGTGAGCCTTCTTGAGAAGGTGGAGAATGCCCTAACCGGTTATAGGCTGCCGGTAAGGCGACTCTGCCTTGCTGGGTGCGCTGCAGGTAACCTTCCATAATCAGAAAGGGTTCATGCACGTCTTCAAGGGTGTCAGGATCCTCTCCGATAGAAACCGCTAAGGAGCGTAATCCTACCGGGCCACCGTTAAATTTGAGAATGAGTGTTTCGAGGATTCTTTTATCCATTTCATCCAGACCGTGTTGGTCGATATCCAGCATAGAGAGCGCCGCGATGGTGGTCTCTGGAAGCGCGACGCCATCGTTTTTCACGACGGCATAATCGCGGACCCAGCGGAGCAGGTTATTCGCGATTCGCGGCGTGCCACGTGAGCGCAGAGCAATTTCCTTTGCGGCCTGGCCTTCGAGATTCAGTTGAAGAAGTTGGGCGGAGCGTTCAATGATGGATGTGAGTGAATCGACATCATAGTATTCTAGCCGATTGGTCATTCCAAACCGCGAGCGTAGGGGGGCACTGAGCATGCCGGGACGGGTGGTGGCGCCAATAAGCGTAAACTTAGGAAGGTTCAGGGTGATGGTGCGTGCACTCGGTCCCTGGTCGATAATGATATCCAGCCGGTAATCTTCCATGGCTGGATAGAGGTATTCCTCAATGGTTTTATTCATGCGGTGGATCTCATCAATGAAGAGAATATCGAATTCCTCCAGGTTGGTGAGAATTCCGGCTAGATCCCCTGCTTTTTCCATTGCGGGGCCAGAAGTGATGCGAATTTGAACGCCCATGGCTTCGGCCAGAATGTGGGCAAGAGTTGTTTTCCCTAATCCGGGAGGGCCATTCAGGAGAATGTGCTCGAGTGCATCACCACGGGTGCGAGCTGATGCAATCATGACTTCCAGCCGCTCCTTTGTTTTTTCCTGACCGACAAAGTCACTCAGAGACCGTGGGCGCAGAGAATTTTCGTAGGCTGGGGCAACCACCTGAGGGTCGATAGGGTCGGATGGATTACTCATTTGTTCAGGTGTTTGAGGGCTTCACGCACGAAGTCACCAGTTTCGTCGATCTCTCCGACAAGGTCGAGTGCCTTCAGCGCTTCAGGCTGCTTGTATCCCAGTGCCAGGAGAGCCAGGACGGCATCCTGCCGGCGACGTAATTCTGGAGAAGCGTTTGTTTCACTGACTGGCTGCCATTGATCCGGGATATCCATCTTGTCTTTGAGTTCTACGATAATTCGCTCCGCAGTCTTTTTCCCGAGGCCCTTTGTCTTAGATAGACTGGCGACATCTCTAGTTGCCACTGCCACCTGAAAGGACTCGGGACTGGACCCGTTCAGGACGGCGAGCGCGAGCTTAGGGCCTATTCCGGAGACGTGGTTGATGAGCAGGAGAAAGAGATCTTTTTCAGCTCTGGAAATAAATCCATAGAGGGAGTGTTCGGTTTCACGAATTTGAAGCACGGTCTGGATCAGGGTTTCCTGTCCCGGCTCCGGGAGTTTTTCAAAAGTGGAGTATGGGATCTTCACTTCGTATCCGATGTCCCGGACATCGATTAAGAGCGTGTCCGGGCGGAGATCGACTATTTTTCCTCTAAGAAAAGAAATCATTTCTGCTACGAAGATAGGGGAGCTATGGAGAGCATCAAGACTCCATCTGTTTTCGGTTCTGGATCTGTCGGAAGTGAGTCAGCGCCACAGCCAGAGCATCCGCTTCATCCGACTGAGGAGTATAAGTCAGGCCGAGGAGTGCACGCATCATGAATGCCATTTGTTCCTTCTGGGCGCTTCCCCGACCAGTTGCGGCCTGTTTGATTAAGCGTGCAGGATATTCATGCACTTGAAGACCCGCCTCACCGATTGCGACATAAATCGCACCTCTGGCTGATCCCATCGAGATAGCTGTTCTTACACTTTGGACATAAATGATCTTTTCCATTGCTACACTGTCAGGACGGTATTCTGTAATAGCGGACTTCAGTTTTTGATAAATTCGGGATAGGGCAATTTCCTGACCACACTTCGGGGGGACTGCAATGTGGTCGCAGGTGAGAACCTGGAGAGAGTTCTCGGATGCTCCCTCGAGAATGGCATATCCCGTAGAACGAACGGATGGATCAATTCCTAAAACTCTCATGAAATAAGTCTGCCGAAAAAGAGTCTTAAGTACAGCGGATTTGACCTTATGCGAATTACTCGTTATAGTTTAAGAATGAAATGGATCACCTTGTTAGTGCTGCTAGCACTGCCAGCCTCTGCCTGGTCACAGAGTCAGGGCGATCCTGATGTCCAGCGTCGGTTTGTCGCAGAAGCGACAGAAGAAGACACCGGTCTCGATCAACGTCCGACCGATGCCAGACAACCTTCCAAAGACAGCACAGTCCATATCATGATTTCTGAGCACGGCCTAGAGGTATTAAATCCTCTAGCGGGTGATGAACTTGGTATCGGTGAAAAAGTCGTTTCTGAAGCGATCGAACAGGAGGGCCGCATCGGAGATGGTCATCGGGATCGAAAGCAATATGGCGGCATCCGACTTTTTGGTTGGACCTTCTAACCTCCGAGAGGCCACTCTAAAAAGAACGAGGCCGCTGTTGCTCCGAAGTGGAGGATGGCAACGAAGCCCGTCAAGAAAGCCATGTTTTTTCGATCTGGTCGCTGTTTGACACGTATCCCTATTTTCACCGCCATCAAGGTATAATATATTCCGACGAGAGCGGGGACAAATTTGTAAAGCGGATCGTGGAGTTCGTTACTTTGGCAGTAGGCGGCAGCAAAGATCAGCCCGGCACCTAAACATGCAGGAATTAAGAGGGGCATCTTTTTCTGGTTCATGGCGACCACGAATCCGGAAATGAATGAGATATTGGCAATGAAAAGGAGAAAAAGATATTCCGTGATCTTCATTTGGGAGTTTTGGTATATCAGTTCAGGCCAGAGCGGCAAGGATTCAAAAGATGATTTTTTTGACAGAAGTCGATGACTCCGATATTTTCACCCTTACTCGCGGTCGTGGCGAAATGGCAGACGCGCTGGCTTCAGGTGCCAGTGGGGGCAACCCCGTGGAGGTTCGACTCCTCTCGACCGCAGGTAATTTTCCTTTCAATCGCTTCTATTCGTAGACGTGTTAGCTTTCTCCCGTGTTCGACCGCTGGTATCTTATTCTCCCTTTTTGTTCAGGGCTCCTCTATGCAGTGAGTGCGATCGCACTGAAGCCAGCCATGGAAAGAGGGTTGGGGATGTGGAGGATCTCCGCCTTAACTCAGTGGACGATGTCACTGATCTTCTCGCTTTTTCTGTTTGGGGTAGAGGGTGACTTATTGCCTGATCCCTTCTGGCCTTCTCTGGTGGCAGGGTTGCTTTTTTTCCTCGGAGGCCTAGCGACGATTATTGCTATCAATTACGGTGACGTATCGGTGGCGACTCCCGTGATGGGGAGTAAGGTCGTTCTGGTTGCCTTCATCGTCGTCTTCTTTCTAGATGAAAGTCTGAGTATTCAAGTATGGATTGCGGCAGGACTGACATTTATCGGCGTCTTGGCACTGAATTTTGGAAAGAAAGGGAGCGGGGCAGGTAGAAAAAAAGCATTGATGACGATCCTCATTGCGTTCCTTTCATCTGTTCTCTTCGCCACCGTCGATGTCATGACTCAGCATTGGTGTGCCATCCAGGGGTTTAACCGCTTTGTTGGTTGGTCGAGCATTTGTGCAGGAGCGTTTGCCTTCCTACTCATCCCCAAATTCAAGGCTCCAATCTGGCAAATTCCTAAGGGAGTGATGCCATACCTGAGTTTTGGGGCCATCGGCATGGCGGTGCAGGCAATAGGAATGGCCCTTGGTGTTGGTTGTTTCGAAGACGCGACAGGATCGAATATCGTTTATAGTGGCCGGGGGATGTGGAGCGTCGTCTTGGTCTGGTGGATAGGCCACTGGTTTCATAATCAGGAAAAAGAGGCCGGGCGTGAAACGATGATCGGCAGACTCATTGGCTCCGTATTGATCTTCGCCGCTATTGTGATTCTCTTTTTGTAATCCTCATTGAAAAGGATTGAGTTCAAATCCTGGAATTGAGAAGGAGGGGAATGAAGATGACCGGAAGATAGAGTAGGGAGGTTAAGAAGAGTGAACGTGCGCTTTCTCTCTGTGGGTTTTGATAGAATTGCAAGGCTTTCCAAAAATAGTATGCAGATACAATCAGGGCTAAGATGCCGTAAATCCAGCCAGCGAGTCCGATCAGGGTCGGAAGCAGGCAAACGAGAACAAGAAGGCCTGCATAATGCATGCTGTAGAGAGCCGAGCGCTTCCCGGATTCATCTTCGACAGCAAGCATGCGATAGTTTCCTCTAGCGTAATCATCACGGCAGATCCAGCCGATGGCATAGAAATGAGGCATTTGCCAGAGGACCTGGATCATAAAGAGGATAAACGCCATCGGACCCAGAGAGTCAGTCGCCGCCGTCCATCCGATGACAGGGGGCAATGCTCCCGGAATAGCGCCGATGACCGTGTTGGCTGTCGTCACTTTTTTAAGTGGCGTGTAAACAAAGACGTAAATGAACATCGTCAATGCAGCGATGAACCCGGTCAGGTAATTTGCGCTGACCACTAAGTACGAGATACCTAAGCCGGTCAGAAGAGCACCGAGAAAAAGAGCGTTTTCTTGAGTGAATCGGCGCGAGGGAAGCGGACGATCCTGGGTCCGATTCATTTTACTGTCGGGATCGACTTCCAGTAATTGATTGAGCGCACCGGCTCCACCTGCGACAAGCCCGGTTCCGAAAACGACGCTCACTAACATCCACCATGAAGTCGATTCTGGCTTACCAAGGGCGAACCCGGCAGCCGTGGTGACAAGAACGAGCGCCGTGAGCCTTGCTTTGACGAGTACAGAAAGATCCGAGAAAAGGGCGGAAGCCTCTTCTTTCCAGGAATGGAGTCTGGTTGTGGCTGGCATGTTAATAGAATTCACGCAAACACCATGGCACGAGAATCATTGAAAACAAATTAGCTCTTTTCGGGAGCTTGAAAATCGTAGACCAGAACACGGTCCACATGAGGCTTTACGGTGTTTTCGATGAAATCAGTATGGATGGGATGAGACTGATAAGCATCAGCAACAGCTTGATCAGAGAAATCCATCGAGATGGCTACTGAATAACTCCCGTCAACAACAGCTCGTTCACTGGGAACGGCTGTGCCAAAGCGAAAGTTCTCAACTCCGGGGACTTGAGATAATTTTTTAGCTGCGGCAAGGATATGGGGTACTGTTTCGGTGAGAGGCTCTTTTGCCCAAAAGAATACGACGTGTGTGATCATTTCTGGATTTTCGACTGAATTAGATGGGAAGGCAAGGCTTGCCTGTTGATTGATGGCCTCCAATCTGTTCGTATGATTATTTTACCAGCTATCGATTTGATGTCCGGCGAAGTCGTTCGTCTGGAACAGGGGAAAGCGGATCGCAAGACTATCTACAGTGATGATCCAGTCGCGTTTGCTAAAAAATGGGAGGAAGAAGGAGCAGAATGGTTGCATCTAGTCGATCTCGATGCCGCCTTTTCCGGAGAGAGTAAGAATCTGGAAATAGTAAGCGAAGTGACAAAGGCTATTGAAATTCCATGCGAATTAGGAGGTGGGATTCGGAGCCTGCGGGCGATCGAGAAGGCGTTAGAGGCCGGGGTCGAGCGCTGCATTATTGGCAGTATGGCCTGCCAGACTCCGGAATTTGTTGAAGAGGCAGCAGAAAAATTTGATTCCAGCGCCATTGCGGTAGGGATTGATGCGAAAGACGGTCAAGTAGCAATCAAAGGGTGGGTAGAGGAATCAGAGTGGGATGCCTATGACCTGGCCAGAGCGGTGGCTGATTACGGCGCGGGCACCATTATTTACACGGACATTTCTACAGATGGGATGGGCACGGGGCCTAATCTGGATGCACAACAGGAGATGATGGAAGTCCTTCCTAAAAGTGTTGATCTCATCGCCTCAGGTGGAATTGGAGAACTAGAGCACTTACAGAGTCTTGCCGAGGTGGATGGATTGTATGGTGCCATTGTTGGAAAAGCTCTCTATGATGGTAACTTGACCCTCAAAGAATGTCTTTCCACTACACGCTAAAACCCTCATCCACTCATTCTTCTCCGCAGATTGATTATCAAGCGGAGCTTAATGAGGAGCAATACCGAGCCGCAACTGCAAAGCCGGGCCCCCTACTTGTCATTGCCGGAGCAGGAAGCGGCAAGACTCGCACGCTCACTTATCGGGTGGGATATCTCGTAGAGCACGGGGTCAACCCGGAGAATATTCTCCTTCTTACTTTCACGAATAAGGCAGCTAAAGAAATGATGCGAAGAGTCGAAGACCTTCTGCCACATGACTTCAGCCAGATGTGGGGAGGGACGTTCCACCATGTGGGTCATCGGCTCCTGAGGCGATTTGGTCAGCATTTAGGTTTAGAGAAGAATTTTACGATTCTTGATCAGGAGGATTCTAAGGATTTGGTCGCCGCCTGCCTAAGTGACGCAGGTGTGGACACACGTGAAAAGCGTTTTCCTAAAGCAGAGGTTCTCCAAACGATTTTTAGTCTCTCTGCCAATTGCCAGAATTCGGTCGAAGAGATCTTAACTCAGCAGTATGAGTACTTTTTAGATTTTCAGACGGAGATAGAGACTTTGGCAAAACAATATGTTGAGCGAAAAAGAAAATCTCAATCGGTCGACTATGATGACCTGCTCTCCCTCACCCTGAGGCTTCTTCAGGAACAAAAAGATGTTCTCGATTTCTGTCAAAGCCGGTTTCGGCATATTCTTGTCGATGAGTATCAAGATACCAATCGGGTCCAGGCGGACTTAGTTGACTTGTTGGCGGATGCCCATCATCAAGTCATGGTCGTGGGGGATGATGCCCAGAGTATCTATTCCTGGAGAGGGGCCAACTTCGAGAATATCCTGAATTTCCCGGATCGACATGAAGGGTGTGAAGTGATCCGCATCGAGACAAATTATCGAAGCAGCCCAGAGATCCTCGAGCTGGCTAATACCTCCATCCAAAACAATCAAAAGCAATTTGCGAAAGAATTACGCGCAACAAAATCCACTTCAGTCAAGCCAGCCCTGATCACGCTGGATGATACCCGTCGGCAGGCCCAGTTTATTGCGCAACGGGTTCTGGAGCTTCGTGATGAGGGGATCGAGCTAACGGAGATGGCTGTCTTGTATCGTTCCCATTTCCATTCCATGGAGCTCCAGATGGAACTGACGCGGAGGAATATCCCCTTTCAAATCACATCAGGTCTCCGTTTTTTTGAGCAGGCTCATATTAAAGATGCTGCTGCCTTTTTAAAACTGGCCGTGAATCCCAATGATGAGGTTTCCTTTAAGCGAATTTGTCTGATGCTGCCGGGGATCGGGGCACGCACCGCGCACCGGCTCTGGAATGAAATCTCAACCGGGGCGGACTGGGCCAGCGCTAAAGTTCCTGCGAAAGCGAAATCTGTTTGGGAACAGTGGGCTGCTCTCCAGCCTCAACTCAGAGATGAAGTTGCTGATTCACGGCCAGATCAACTTCTGCAAATGGTCGCTGAGTCTTTTTATGAAGATTATTTGAAAGCGAAATATGCCAATTTTGAAAACCGTTTTGATGATTTGAAGCAGCTTCAGGCTTATGCTGATGAATTTGAAGAAACGGCAGAGTTTCTTGCCCAACTCTCTCTGATGACGAATCTGGACGCGGGCGCAGTAGCAGGTGCTGAAGAAGACGATGAAATGTTAAAGCTCAGCTCGATTCATCAGGCCAAAGGGCTGGAATGGAAGGTGGTTTTCGTCATTATGCTCTGCGACGGGATGTTTCCCTCGAGTAGATCGATAGAATCAGAGGAAGGTGAAGAGGAGGAGAGACGACTCTTTTATGTTTCTGTGACCCGGGCGCAGGATGAACTTTACCTGACCTATCCTCAGCTCCACGCGGGAAGGGGAGCTTACGGTGAGACTTGGCAACAGGCCTCTCGATTTATTAGTGAGCTGCCGGTCGAACTCTGTAACGTCTGGAAAATCAGGACCGAACCTGACTGGTCTGACATTTAATCGCGCTTCGGTATCTCAGCAATCAGTTGAAACGTTCCAATTGAAACAATTGTGTGTCCAATTAGGAATTTGGAATGGATGATGCTATTTTGATCTTTAATGGCAATTATTGGTGAGGTCATTTCAGGGCAGAAAGAATCACAGATTCTCAATGGATCTGCTCTGGAGTTTGGGGTCGATTCCTGGCCTGTCTTGCCACTTGGGCTCCAACCCCCTGAAATCAACAACTTGAATGGTCAAATTGTCTACATTTGTGCCTTCCAGTCCTGGTGTCCGGGTTGCCATCGGCATGCTTTCCCCTGCTTAAGGAAATTAGCTGATCACTTTAGGGGAGATGATCGAGTCTTACTGATGGCGATTCAGACTGCGTATGAGGGGTTTTCGGCCAATGGTCCTAAACAGGCGAGAGAAACAGCTGAAAAGTATTTTCTCGATATCCCTGTTGGGCATAGTGGATCACCGGAGCGTCCGTCCGTTTTTCGAAAGAATTATGAAATTGATGAGACTCCTTGGGCGACGATTATTGATTCTGAGGGAATCATTCGTGTGAACCAGCGACTTCCTAAAGTGGAACAAAGTATCGAATTGATCGAGCAGCTGCTCAGTTAGAGCTCTAGCTGGTCCTGAATAGGGTCATGCCACGTCCAATACATTTTTCCCTACTACTTTTCCGCTCTGCTGTTCGAGATGGGCTTGATGTAGTGTTTCGGGGGTCATGCTTCCAAGCTGCTTTGTGGCAGTCGAGATGAGTTCATTCTGATCGATTAAATCTGAAATCCGATTCAGGAGTTGATGCTGCACGATCATGTCATGGGTTTGGAACATAGATCTGGCGAACATAAATTCCCAACTGAAACTGAGTGATTTCGGCTTTATGGCTGAAAGTTCCAATGTAGGCGGATCATCGATGAGGGCGATATGCCCGCGAGGTTCGATCAATTCGACAATACTCTGGAAATGTTGATCGGTTTGATTGAGTGAGGCGACGTAGCGTGGGGCGTGACCTGTTTCTTTGACTTGCTCTACGAGTGAATCATGATGGTTGATGACATCGTCTGCTCCCATTTTTCTGACCCAATCAACGGTTTCGGGGCGTGAAGCGGTTGCAATGACACGGAGGCGGGTCAGCTTCTTGACCAACTGAATGAGGATGGAGCCGACCCCACCTGCCGCTCCAATAACCAGAATGGACTCATTCCTGCCATCCCCTTCATCGAGACGAAGGCAGTCGAAAAGAATTTCCCAAGCTGTAATGGAGGTCAAAGGGAGGGCGGCCGCATCGGTAAAAGGAAGTGAATCGGGCTTTCGACCGACAATCCGCTCATCAACGGCATGAAATTGAGAGTTGGTTCCCGGGCGAGTCAGGTCTCCAGCGTAGAAGACCTCATCCCCAGCTTTAAAGAGAGTAATCGCGCTACCAACTCCCTGAACGACACCGGCGGCATCGTAGCCAATGACCTTGGGGGTATCACCTGGCTCAAAGCGACCGCGAACTTTGACGTCGACCGGGTTCACAGAAACCGCCTTCACCTCTACGAGGAGATCGTGTGGCCCCAATTCTGGATCAGGAGCTTCAAACTCCACCAAGACCTTGGGATCATCTATGTGTCCCAACTGGGTATAGCCAATCGCCTTCAAAAGATGGTTGAGAGGAGGAGATTAGCCTTTAAGAATTTTTCTTAAGACGAAGGGAAGGATGCCGCCATTGAGGTAGTAATCCACTTCGGCTGGGGTATCGAGCCGGACATCAAGTGAGACGGATTCCTCGGAGCCATCTGGAAGATGGACAAGAAGGGTGGCCTCCATGCCTGGTGAGAATTCTTCAATTCCCTGGATATCAAAGGTAGCTTCATGCCAATGCTTCGACTTCTCGTAATCAGATGCGGATTTGAAATTCAGAGGGAGAACGCCCATGCCGATCAGGTTGGAACGGTGAATTCGTTCAAAGCTCTTCGTAATAACCGCTCTGACACCTAGAAGTAGAGTTCCCTTTGCGGCCCAATCTCTGGAGGAGCCCATGCCATAATCAGCACCGCCGATAACAATGAGAGAGGTGTTCTCCTGCTTGTAGGCTTCTGCTGCATCAAAGATGCTGGTGGTCTCATCCTTTCCATTGGCAAAGCAGCGAGTCACTCCACCTTCGGTCCCGGGGACCATTAGATTTTTAATCCGGACGTTGCCAAAGGTGCCTCGGGTCATAATCCGGTCATTCCCACGCCGGGAACCAAAGGAATTGAACTGTGCTTTCTCTACTCCATTTTCGATGAGGTATTTTCCTGCTGGACTATCTTCTTTAATCGCACCGGCAGGAGAAATGTGATCAGTGGTCACGGAGTCGCCAAAGATGCCCAGAGGCCGCGCTTTTTCAATCGGTTTCACCGCACTCGGCTCCATATCAAACCCCTCGAAAAAGGGAGGATTTTGAATGTAGGTGGACTTGGCATCCCAGCCGTAGGTGTCACCAGTGGAAGAGCCAATTTCTTTCCATTTTTGATTCACATTATCAAAGTCGGAGTAGAGGCGACGGAATGTCTCTGGCTTTAGAGCTGCTTCATAGACGGCCTTGACTTCATCCTGAGTAGGCCAGATGTCTTTGAGAAAAACAGGATTTCCCTCTTGGTCTGAGCCGAGAGGCTCCGTGGTAAGGTCGAGATCGACACGGCCTGCCAGGGCATAGGCAACCACCAGAGGCGGGCTCATGAGGAAGTTTGCTTTGATCGACCCATGAACCCGGGCTTCAAAATTACGGTTTCCGGAAAGCACAGAGGCACAAACGAGGTCACCTTCTTTGATCCCAGCTTCGATACCTGATTGAAGCGGTCCGGAATTTCCAATACAGGTGGTGCAACCATATCCGACGGTTTGGAATCCGAGCTGGTCCAGTTCACCTTGAAGGCCTGTCAGTTCCAGATAATCGGTAACCACCCTGCTTCCGGGAGCCAGGGAGGTCTTGATGTAAGGGTTAATGGTGAGTCCTTTTTCATTGGCCTTCTTGGCAACCAGTCCGGCGGCCAGCATGACCGATGGATTAGAGGTGTTCGTGCATGAGGTAATGGCGGCAATGAGCACGGAACCATGAGTCAGCTCTGTTTGAACCGCTTCATAGGTTTCTGTGGCTAAGCCTCCACTGTCTGATACGCCAGCCGGAGTATCCATGGTGATTGGAATCCGCTTATCCCGGCTTGTAGCGGATTGACCATACCCTCCATCGGAAACAGCGGCTTCAAAGAGATCGTTAAATTTCTCCCGGAGGTCTGGAACATCTATCCGGTCTTGAGGCCGTTTCGGTCCAGATACACAAGGAACCACGGTGCTCAGATCTAATTCTAAATCGTCGGTGTAATCAATTTCACCTTTCTGAGGAATGCCAAAGAGGTTTTGCGCTTTGAAGTAGGCCTCAATGAGAGCGCATTGTTCTTCGGTGCGGCCCGTAGCAAAGTAATAATTTACTGATTCCTCATCAACCGGGAAGAATCCCATGGTGGCACCATATTCAGGTGCCATGTTGGCGATGGTGGCGCGGTCAGGAAGCGAGAGGGCTTCCGCACCAGGTCCATAAAATTCAACAAATTTACCAACGACACCATGCTGACGGAGCATTTCGGTGATGCGCAGCGTTAAGTCAGTGGCGGTAACGCCTTCATTCAGAGAACCAGAGAGGTAGACGCCAACCACCTCCGGAACCCGGAAGGTAACGGGTTGGCCGAGCATTCCGGCTTCTGCTTCAATACCACCAACGCCCCATCCTACGACGCCGATTCCATTAATCATCGTCGTGTGGGAATCGGTTCCGACTAAGGTATCCGGGTAACAAACACCGTTCTTCTCAAGCACTCCCTTAGCCAGGTATTCCAAATTCACCTGGTGAACGATACCGATTCCAGGAGGAACCACTGAGAAGGTTTCAAAAGCTTGTTTCCCCCATTTGAGGAATTCATAGCGTTCGCGGTTTCGGATGAATTCCACATCCATATTCCGATTGAGGGCAAGCTGAGATCCTGCGAAATCGACCTGGACAGAATGGTCCACGACCAGATCAACAGGGACAAGCGGTTCTACCTTTCCAGGGTCTTTTCCCTGGGTGGTAGTCGCATCACGCATGGCTGCCAGATCTACGAGTAAAGGAACCCCAGTGAAATCTTGGAGCACGATGCGTGCAACGGTGAAAGGGATTTCAAATTCTCCAGGAGCCTTTGCATTCCAATGAGCTAATTTTTCGACGTCTTCTTGAGTAACCGCTTTCCCGTCTAAATTTCTAAGTAAGGATTCCAGGACGATACGGATGCTTACCGGTAGGCGACTCACGTCCTTTCCTAAGGCGCTGCCAAGTTCCGGCAGTGAATAAAATTGGGATCCGTTCTCTAAAGACTGAAGGGTTTGGGGATAAGGATGTTCGGACATCCTTTAAAAATTACCTAATCTGACTTTTCAATCAAGGCCACAAAAAAAGCCGGTGGAATAACCACCGGCTTTTGTTAAAAGGTTTAAAGAACAGGTTAAGCCATTCCTTTCAAGGTCTCCTTGATAGCGTCAAAATCAGGGAGGTCACCAGGAGTGGCCGTTTGTTCGCTGTATTTAATGACACCAAATTTATCAACGATAAAAGCAGCCCTGGCACTGACTGCTCCGAGACCGATGAGGTCAGGAAGAAGAACATCGTAAGCTTTAGCTACTTCTTTATTGAGATCACTGAGGACGGGAATGGTGATTTTCTCTTTCTGTGCCCAAGCTTCCTGAGCGAATGGGCTATCTACGCTGACAGCATAGACAACGGCATTGAGATCTTCATAAGTACCGATTCCAGTGCTGATCGAGCACATTTCATCTGTGCAAACACTGGTGAAAGCCAAAGGGAAGAAGAGAATGACTACATTCTTTTTTCCGAGCTGGTCACTGAGAGTAATGTCTTCGAGACCTGAAGCGGTTTTGGTTTTCAGGGTGAAGTCAGGGGCTTTAGTATCGACTGCTATAGGCATGATTGAATCCTTATTCTAGAGGTTAATGAGGCGTTATTATTCGTCACCGGCCGTAGCTTTGTCAGCAAGTGCCGCTTTCCGGGATAATTTAACACGTCCTTTGTCATCTATGCCAATGCATTTCACCCAGACTTCTTCTCCGCGTTTGACGACATCTTCGACTTTCTCGACCCGTGTGTCAGAGAGTTCAGAAATATGGACGAGTCCGTCCTGCCCTGGAAGCACTTCGACGAAGGCGCCGAAGTCCTTAACGGATACGACTTTACCACGGTAGGTTTTGCCCACGGTGATTTCGGCAGTCATTCCTTCGATAATTTCAAGGGCGCGAGCCATTCCATCCGGATTGTTACAGTAGATACTAACGGTTCCATCGTCATCGATGTTGATGTCAGCACCGGTTTCAGCCTGCATGCCCTTAATATTCTTTCCGCCTGGCCCGATCAACATGCCGATTTTATCTGGATTGATTTTTACGGTCTCAATACGTGGTGCGTATTTCGAAAGATCATCATTTGGCGAAGACTTCACGGTGGCCATGAAATCAAGGATCTGATGGCGAGTCTTAGTCGCACGAGTGACGGCTTCTTTCAGAATCGAGAGAGGCACCCCGGGCAGCTTGAGATCCAACTGGAAGGCGGTCACCCCTTCACGGGTTCCACAGAGTTTGAAATCCATATCCCCAAAGTGATCTTCACTTCCAAGAATATCATCGAGGAGGACGTAACGTTTAAATTCGCCAGACGTTTCGTCACGCTCGCTGACCATTCCCACAGAAATGCCGGCGACTGATGCTTTTAAAGGAACACCGGCATCAAGCAGTGAGAGACAGCCTCCACAGACCGAGGCCATGGAAGTAGACCCGTTAGAGCTCATGATTTCTGAGGTCACCCGGATCGCGTATGGGAACTCGCTTTCATCAGGGATGACAGAAACCAGTGAGCGTTCAGCGAGGTTACCGTGACCGATTTCACGTCGGTTCAGACCACCGACTCGACCGCATTCGCCAACACTGAATGGAGGGAAGTTATAATGGAGAATGAAGCGCTTGCTGTCTGGACCACCGGTATAGGCATCAAGAGTTTGAGCTTCATCGGTCGAGGCCAGAGTCGACAAGCAAAGGGCCTGAGTCTCACCACGGGTAAAGAGAGCAGATCCGTGAGCACGTGGTAAAAGGGTGGTTTCACCTGAGAGCGGGCGGATTTGATCAGCTGGTCGGCCGTCACAACGCTCACCGCGGTCCAGCATGCTACTACGGGTGGTCTTCTTCTGGAGATAATCAAAGGCCTGACTGATTTCAAAAGAACCGGCTTCCGGGAATTTTTCCAGGATGGCAGCAGTGACTTCTTCACGGATGGCTCCGACTGCTTTTTGGCGTTCGGTTTTGCTGGGTTGATAGATGGCACCTTCGATTCGATCACCTGCCACTGCGACAGCGACTTCGAGGAGGTCCTGATCGACAACCATGAGTGCGATTTCCCGTTTGACCGGATTGACCTTAGCGATGAGTTCATTTTGAGCTTCGACGGTGGCTTTGACCTGCTCTTGAGCGAAATCGAGGGCTTTACCGAATTCTTCTTCAGGAAGTTGCTCAGCAGCACCTTCGATCATAATAGGCTCAGTCGCTGTTCCGGCATAGACGAGATCGAGGTCACTTTTTTCCATCTCGGTGTGAGTGGGGTTTGCGACAAATTGACCATCGATCCGTGCGACGCGGACAGCACTAATAGGGCCGCCGAAGGGAATGTCTGAGACACAGAGGGCTGCTGAGGCGCCAATCATGCTGAGGATGTCAGGGTCATTTTCACCGTCAGCTGAGAGGAGGGTGGAAATAATCTGAGTGTCGTAGA
The DNA here is from genome assembly GCA_039815855.1 of Verrucomicrobiota bacterium. Lineage (GTDB taxonomy): Bacteria > Verrucomicrobiota > Verrucomicrobiia > Methylacidiphilales > JBCBYL01 > JBCBYL01. The sequence goes on along the minus strand of JBCBYL010000049.1, from coordinate 1,711 downwards.
GATAGCCTTTAGGGAAGAGAGGCCGCAGTGGGCGGTCTGTCATCCGGCAAGTGAGAATTTCTTTTTCTGATGGGCGACCTTCACGCTTGAAGTAGCCTCCGGGCAATAAGCCAACGGCAGCGGCTTTTTCTTTATATTCAACAGTGAGCGGGAAAAAATCCTGCCCTTCTTTAATACTCGTTGCAGAAACGGCGGTAACGAGAACGATGGTTTCGCCGCAGCGGACGGTGACGGCACCATCGGCCAGATTGGCTACTTTTCCGGTTTCAATAATAATTTCTTTATCGCCAATTTTAGTGGCGAAGCTGATGACTTCTTTCATACAGACCTTTCGTTGGTTCTATCTAGGATGTTGGGGCATGTGAATACATGCGGTTATATCGCTGCATCGAAGTCAGAGAACAAATCAACCTTCGGAGATCCGGTGGGTCGAAAACTGATTTGTGCTCTGTGTCTTCGCCAGCAGCAATGGTGTAAGCTATTTACGGATACCGAGCTTGTCGATGAGGTTTTTGTAACGGCTTTCGTCCTTGCGGCGAAGGTAATCGAGAAGCTTACGGCGACGGCTGACCATACTAATTAATCCACGGCGAGAGCTGTGGTCTTTCCGGGCAATTTTCAAGTGCTCGGTCAAATGATTGATGCGATGGGTCAGAATCGCGACCTGCACGTCGGCAGATCCGGTGTCCTTATCGTGGACTCGGTTAGTAGTAATGACAGATTCTTTATCTATGGTTGACATGGAATGTGAAAATCTGTGGATCAACCCGCATACCGTCAAGGAGAAATTGGCTTAATTTTCAGGGCTCCTCTACGCTGAAAGCTTGGCGGAAATCTGAATGGAGGTTATGTTTTCCGGCTTGATGAAGCGGATTGAGCAATACCTGGTCGGCTTTCTGGGAACATTAGGCGAGATCGCCGTCAGTCATCCTAAAGGAATTCTTTTAGGAGCGATCCTGACCACTGCGGTATCGGGATGGGTGGCTTTTACTCAGCTCGGGGTGGTCAATAACGTCAATGACCTGATTCGTGAGGATGCCGAAATCCACCGACACTATCTCGCATATAAGAAGGAGTTCGATGTCCGTGAAGAAATGGTCCTCGTGGTTCGGTCTGATGACCATGAAGCGAACCGGAGAGTGGTGGATGAACTCGGGGTGCGGCTGGCTGCCCGCACGGCTGACTTTACGAGAGTCTATTATCATAATGATTATTCACGTATTGAGAACCGTCTCATTCAATACGGCTCTAAAGAGGATCTAAAAGCGAGTATCAACAAGTTGAATTCAATCAACGATGTCTTTGATGAAGCTGAGAACGATTTTGATTTTAACTCCATGCTCTCGATGGCTGTTTCCCGTTTCGATGAGAAAACCCTGCGCCAAGAAGCTGGCTGGGAGTCTTTTAAGCCATACATCGAGGAATTCGTCACGAATCTCAATCAACTGGCCGGTATGCTGGAGAAGGATATTCATGTCCAGTCGTCTTCTAATCAGGAAGACCCTCTGAAAGAAATGCAGCGTCTGCTGCAGGAAAACGAATATATCACCATTGATGGTGGGCGCACCCTCCTCGTCCTGATGATCCCGACAGCGGGGAACGAAATGAGTTTTTCGCCCTTTGAAGAAATCATCCAACGCATCCGAGCTGATATGGAAGAGGTGCGAAAGAGCTATCCGGAGGTGAAGATTGGCCTCACTGGTGAGCCTGT
>JBCBYL010000051.1:0-16430 GCA_039815855.1 Verrucomicrobiota bacterium | reverse complement strand
TTCGGCTTTGAGCCCATCGTGGGAACCACTTATCACCTCTATCGTGAGCGCGACGCTCTGGTTCTTTCGCTCATTGAGCCTTCCAAATGGAAAAAGAAGTTCGTCGCATCTATGAAACTTTCTGCTGATCATCAGTGGGAAGCCGTCGAGGTGGCCGAGGACTTCGATCTCCATCACTACATCGCTCATTTCACCGAAGCCTAAAGAAAGAGCCTATCAGTTTCTAGTCGTCTATGCATGACAGGCTAAAATGAATACCATTCAATAGTCATTGCGAGGAGACGAAGGCGACGCGGCAATCCACCGCCCTTCTCAACATTCGGACACACTGGATTGCTTCACGTTGCTCGCAATGCTGCGGCCCCTTATTGATGTAACCAGCAGCCTGCGTTTCAGTAGACACAATGCGTGCTCTGGTCTTTCCATATCGATTCGATTCTGGTTACTTCTTTCTATGGCTTTAGATGAATGGAAAGCGTCACTGGCTCAATTGAGCCAGGCAGAAAGAAAAGAGTTAAGAGACTTTCTGAATGCGATGGAGGGAATTCAATCCGGCACCGCGCCTGCGCAGCCACAGCCCTCTGGCCAGTCTGGCACTCCATGGCTCAAACCAGTCGCTGTCATCTCCTTTTTCCTTATCGTGGCTGCGGCCGTCGGTTGGGGAATCGGGGAATGGAAACGTCAGGTGAATATCCAGGAACGCGCTCTCGTCATCCAGGAACGCTCACGCCAGGAGGCTGAAGAAGCAAACCGTCCACGATCTCCAACCAATTTAGAGTATCTCCAGTCACGTATTGGCAAAGAAGTCACGGTTAGAGGTATTCCTAGAAAGTCAGAGGTAGGCCTGCTCTATTTTGCCAGTGAGCCTTCTCATGGGCTGATCGTCGAAGTCTTTGAACCTCATGTCGTCCTCTATCAAAGCAGCCAACTCGATGCGTGGGTGAAGAATCAAACAGAGCTTGAAATCAATGGCATTCTTCAAATCGATCCGAAAACCTCAGCTCCAATGATCAACATCACCAAACAAAATCAGATCAGGGTAGTTGATCGTTAGCCGCCTTCTGGCTAACCTCCGGAGTCATACGCATTGATGCTTAAAGGGTCACGATCTGTTTTAACAGCCATCTGCCTTGGTTCGGCACTTTTCTGGATTTCAGTCTATTTGATTTCGCTGGAAATTTCCTATTTCAGCAATCAGCCGCATGCCCTGCTGGCGGCTGAGTATCAGGCAATGGATTTCAGAGTGAGGAATGGCCGAAAAACCGAACTTCTGAATGATATCGTATTTGTCGGAATCGACAAAACCAACTACTCAGATGATGTCTGGCCTGGAGATGAGAATAAACACCCTCACCTCCAATGGGTCATGGAGGAATTCCCATGGCCAAGACAAATTTACGCTTACCTTCTGGAGACACTCTTTGAGTCCGGAGCAAAAGTGGTCGCTCTTGACCTTCTTTTTAATAATCCCGGTGAAGGGGATGATGAATTTGCCCGTGTTCTGAGAAAGTATCAGGACCGCATTGTCATTGGGGCAAACATTGTTGAATCCACCCAACAGATCGGATTCATCACTCAGCAACGCAATGAATTTCAGCTGCCTAACGCCACGATTATGAAGGCTTTAGGAGAAAATGCTTCACAGTCACTCGGAGTCGTAAATTACCGACCGGATCCAGATTCGGTCGTCCGTTCGACCGACCTGACTTTCAAGCGAGTCAATGAGCACTATTATTCATTCAGTGCCCTGATTGCGCTTAAAGCCGGCGATACTCTGGCTGGAATCAATCTCAAAGAACCCAAGTATATTCGATTCAGTGGCCCGCCTGATACCTATGCCCCGATTTCCATTTTCTCTATCCTCGACCCCACATTGCGTCAGGCCAATGTCGAAAAAGGAAACACACTAAAAGATAAAATCATTTTTGTCGGGCCGTACGGGAACTGGACACAGGATTTTCATAATACCCCTTATCCACGAATGCTAGGGCCGGAAATTCATATCCAGACACTGGGAAGCATTATCCACCGTTCATTTTATAAGCATTCAGTCATTGCCCCCGATTACGAGATTCTCAAGCTTCCAAGATTGGAAATACCTGTTCCCGTCATGTGGTCAGGCCTGTTCCTCACGTTTACTTTCGTCACCTTCCTGGGCTCGCTGCCTCTTCTCTATTTTGTATTCACTTCGGATCCGATCAAAAGAGTCGCTTTCATTATCGCAGTGGGGGCGCTCTGGGTAGCTGGCACCTACTTCCTCTATAACCAGTTTGATATCATGATCACCACCTTAACTCCCATGCTGGCGCTGGTCACAAGTGGAACAGGCGGCATCGTCTATCAGTTTGTTCGTGATCAACTCGAAAAACGACAAACCCGAGCCACTTTGGAGAAGTATGTTTCCAGCAATGTCGTCGCAGCCATCCTCAACCGCCCTGACTCATTCGAAGATTCTTTGGGAGGTAAACGGATTCCCTGCACCATGCTCTTTTCAGATATTCGCGGGTTCACAAGCATGACGGAGAACAACGAGTCTCAAGCCGTGGTGACTCAACTCAATGAATATCTCACAGAAATGGTTGATTGCGTCTTTGATCACGACGGAACCCTCGACAAATTTATCGGTGATGCCGTGATGGCAGTTTGGGGAAATGCCTCTTCCGAAGGACCAAGAACCGATGCCATCAAGTCCGTCAAGACTGCCCGGGCAATGCTTCAGGCGCTGAAAATCAAGAATGAAGAATGGAAGCAACGCGGATTTCCAGAGCTCGAGATCGGAATTGGAATCAATCAGGGAGATGTCATTGCAGGTGACATGGGGTCACCGAAACGGAAAGACTTCACCGTTATCGGTGATGCCGTGAACCTTGCCTCCCGTTTGGAAAGCCTTACCAAGCAGTACCATCTCCCCATCATTCTCGGAGAGGCCGTTGCTCAACTTGTCGACAATGATTTTCTTCTCCAGCCTGTCGACTTAGTTCGCGTCCAGGGAAAACAAAAACCTGTGCGGATCTATACTTTAGCGAATTGCAATCAGGACGATCTTATCACTTATCAACAAGCGATAGCCGCCTATTTGGATCGCCGTTTCGACGAAACCATTTCGCTCCTGAAAAAATACCAATCATCAAATTTAAGTGACCCTCTCTCTACACTTTATCTGAATCGCTGCCAGAAATTCATAGAGTCTCCTCCCCCAGAAGATTGGGATGGGCTCGTAGTTATCGAAAGGAAATAAGCACTTCACAAAAAGGTCTTATTTTTTCGAATCGTGCGACGAAATTAATTTAAGAGTGGTAATTGAAGTTGCTTGTCGAGATCACTTCTCACTTTTTGCCAGAATGGAAAGAAGCCTTTTTTAGCGTACGGCCACACTTTTTCGTCCTCAGGTCGCCGGAACCAATGAATCTGTATTCCGTTCTCAGCCAAACCGCGTTCGATCTCTTCAACTGCCTGGCTAAGTGGCCCCACACACGGGCGCATGGCTGTGACATGATTGAGTTTTTGGTCTTTTGCCCATTGAATCACCGATCCCGATAAACTCATTTCTGCCCGACACTCCGGAGCGATTCCAAAATGATTTTTCGCCCTCCGGATCCCATCCACAACCGCTTGTTGCATATAGTCCTGCCGGCTTTCGCTGAGATCATATTCTTCAAATAAGTGCATCGAACAAATTGCGCAAATTGAAGCCGGTTGAATTGATTTCAATGGAGACGTCTCCAGAGACAAATCTTCCCCGTGAAACCATATTCCGATGCGATCTTCTGGATGACTGAGTGCTCCATTGACGTAGGTCTTAGCTGGTGGCAGTAGCTGGGGAGTTCGCACTTCATTAGGCTCAGGCTCAGACAACACTGGCTGTAGATCAGATAGCCTGTCCAATGAACGCAGATCGAGTCCTCTGGCAAATTTTTCGATATTCTCCTTCTTCACCAGGTAGGTCTTGCCTTGTGTCTGGAGGCCAGCCACCCAACGCCAGGAAAGGGTATTGCTGGCTGGATCTGCATCTAGGAGATGACGATAAAAATAATCCGCTCCTAATTGCCACGGGAGTCGGGCGCCATGAACCCAATAGGAGGCAAACCACATCCTGGCATGGTTATGCATGTAACCCGTTTCATTCAACTGATGCGCAAAGTGATCGAGTGGTTCGATACCGGATCGTCCCTCTTCTAGTAATTGGCAACGTTCGACTAAATCAGAGTTCTCTTTGAGCTCTTGTACTTCCTGGCGGTATTGAGTCCAAATTTGTGGCCTTAGCTCCAGCCAGCCTTTCCAATAGGTTCTCCAATAGACTTCCTGAATAAATTTCTCGGCGGATTGAAGATCATATTGTGCCATCACTTCTTGAATCACTTCCGATTCAGTGAGAAGACGGCATCGTATCGCAGGAGAAAGGCATGAAACATTTTCATTCTCCGGCTGGACGAAATTTCGGTCTCGAGCATAAGCTTTGACTTTCGGAATGAACTCTTTCAGTCGAGAGAGGGCTGCATCACGTGTTCCCGAGAAATCCATCCGTAACCGTACACCTGCTTTGCAAATGCGCGAATGGTTGCATTCAAATAGAGATGGAATTCATTCCGTCCCTAAGACTTGAGAGAACCAACGCCTAAGAAGACATCACGATCAGAATCGCGTTTCTGGCTATTCGTCGTCGTTAATCTCAATGACCTGGGCAATACCGGTCAGGGAATCTCCCTTATTCACGTTCACCAAGCGCACTCCCTGAGTATTCCGTCCCGCGGTGCGGATTCCATCGATTCCGATCCTGACCATCTGGCCTTTTTCGGTGATGAGCATGATTTCGTCCTCTGCTTGCACTGAGAGGGCAGCAACGACTTTTCCGGTCTTTTCACCTGTCTTCATGGTGATGATGCCTTTTCCGCCTCTAGATTGCTTACGGTATTCCGAAAATTCCGTCCGTTTCCCGATCCCGTTTGAACCGGCGACAAGAAGGGTTGCCCCTTCATTCGCAATGGCCGCGCCAATGACGTGGTCGCCCTTCTTCGGCCTGATGCCAGCAACACCTCGAGTGGCTCTCCCCTGATCACGTAATTGCTCGACGTGGAACCGGAGACTGAGTCCATCATGGGTCACCAGAACCACTTCATCATTCCCATCCGTAAGCAGAACCTTGATGAGCTCATTCCCCTCATCGATGTTAATGGCAATGATCCCTCCTTTTCGGAAATTCTTGTACTCCGCCAGTTTCGTTTTCTTTACTGTCCCATCTGCAGTGACCATGAGCAATGAGCGCTCATCGGTGAAGCCCTCGACACAAAGCATCGCAGCAATCGTCTCTCCGGGCTGCATTTGCAGGAAGTTGGCAATGGCTTTCCCCTTCGCGGCTCTTCCCATTTCTGGAATTTCATATGCCTTCTCGACGTAAACCCTTCCTTTATTCGTGAAGAACATCAGGTAGTCATGGGTCGATGCGGTGAAAAGGTGCTCAACAAAATCGATACTCTCATCCGTTGCAGAGGTCGCTTTCTTCGTCTGCATGCCGCGGACTCCCTTCCCTCCTCTGCGTTGCGCTTTATAGGCACTGAGCAGGGTTCTTTTAATATAGCCCGCGTGGCTCAAGGTAATAATGCAACCTTCCTTGGCGATCAGATCCTCGATATTAATTTCACCCTCATCAGGAACAATCTGGGTTCGACGAGGAGTCGCATACTTCTCTCTGATCTCGACCAGTTCTGATTTCACGATCGCCAGAACCTTCCGCTCACTTGCGAGGATGGAACGCAATTCCTCAATGAGCTGAATGATCTCAAGATATTCCTTTTCAATTTTCTCACGCTCGAGACCGGTGAGCTGATAAAGCCTCATTTCCAGAATGGCATTGGCCTGAATCATCGATAGATCGTATTTCTTGATCAATTTTTCACGTGCTTCATCACGATTTTTCGCTGCACGGATGATCTTCACAAAGTCATCTAAGTTATCGAGAGCGATTCGATACCCCTCGAGGATGTGAGCCCTGGCTTCCGCTTTTGCCAGCTCGAAGCGGGTGCGCCGGACGATTACTTCGCGTCGGTGTTCGATGTAGCAATTCAATGCATCCTTTACGGACAAGAGACGCGGCCGCTGATGATCAAGAGCCAGCATATTGGAGCTAAATGAACTCTCCAGAGCCGTGCTCTTATAGAGATTGGCAATCAGCACTTTGGGAATGGCATCACGCTTGAGTTCGATGACGATACGGATGTTCTCATCAGACTCATTTCGGATATCGGTGATTCCCTCGAGTTTCTTCTCGTTGACGAGTTCAGCCATCCGCTTGATCAACTCTTCTGGATTCACATTGTAAGGCACTTCAGTAATGACAATGCAGTCCTTACCTTGGCGACCTTCTTCAACTCCGACCTTACCTCTTAGTTTGACTGAACCGCGTCCGGTCTTGAAATACTGCTCAATCGGCTTTACTCCGCAAAGAATTCCCCCGGTAGGGAAATCAGGTCCGGGCATCACCTTCATGATATCGTCGATGCTGATCTTAGGATCATCAATGATGGCGCAAACCGCATCGATGACTTCGCCCAAATTGTGAGGAGGGATATTGGTAGCCATTCCCACGGCGATCCCGGTACCCCCGTTGACGAGCAGGTTTGGAATCGCTGCCGGGAAGACAACTGGCTCCGTGCGGGTCTCATCATAATTCGCCACATAATCGACCGTATCCTTATCCATGTCGTTCATGAGGGCAGAGCCAAGGTGAGTCATCCGTGCCTCTGTATACCTCATCGCCGCAGGCGGGTCCCCGTCGATTGAGCCAAAGTTCCCCTGCCCATCAACTAATGGATGCCGCATCCCCCATGACTGAGCCATATTGACCAAGGTCGGATAGATGACCGCTTCCCCGTGAGGGTGATAGTTACCGGAGGTGTCTCCACAGATCTTCGCACATTTCCGGTGCTGCTTATTCGGATAGAGACTAAGGTCATTCATCGCGACAAGGATTCGCCGCTGCGATGGCTTCAATCCATCCCTGGCATCAGGAAGGGCTCGTGAGACAATGACGGACATGGAGTAGTCCAGGAAGGACTTCTTCATTTCGTCGGAAACATTAATGGGTTCGATTCGTTCTTTAGGATTTTGCATGGGTCAATTCGGTCTAATTAAATCAATAGATGTGCTGAGCGCGAGTTAGGTCTGGAATACTAGATATCCAGATTTTGTACGTTAAGGGCATTGGTCTCAATAAACTCTCTGCGGGGAGCAACTAAGTCACCCATCAGGACAGAGAACGTTTCATCCGCTGCCGCGATATCTTCAGAGTTCACCCGAAGCAATTGGCGGTGCTCAGGATCCATGGTGGTGGAGTAGAGCTCCTTGGCGTTCATTTCCCCCAGCCCCTTAAAGCGTTTAATCTGAATTCCGTTCTTACCGTTTTCTTTCACCGCAGAAAGGATCTGCATGATCGAAAAGACTGGAGTCACCTTTGCTTTTTCGCCTTCTCCATCAACGATCTCGAAGAGTGGTTCGTCCTGAGCGGAGTAGTGCTCCAGCTCAAATCCTTTCTTAGCCAACGTCGCTAATACCTTCTCAATCGCTTCCGCTTCATAGAGTTCGAACATGCGAATGGTCGTGTGTTCATCCGCTTGAACCGAGGCCCCCTCAACAATATCGAGTTCGCCCCCAAATTGTTGGATGAATTTTGACCGCTCATTATCATCGGCTACGAATTCAAACCGGTCGTCGTTCCCCTCCCGAATCCAGAAAAGGTAGCTGGGCAATTCCCCCTTCTTGTTTCTTTTCTCAAGGAATTCTTCAAAGCTGGCCCCACGTCGAATAATCGCCTGGGACAAGCCTTCCAGTTTCTGCAAGGACTGGAGAATTTCCAATAACTGCTTTGGATTAAATTTCTTTTTGTCAGACAAACGCACGAGGCTCAGGTCCTCCGCACCGAGTTCGATGAGAATGTTATCCAGTGTTTGCTGATCCTCTACGTATTCTTCACGCTTCTTTCGTTTCACTTGATAAAGTGGTGGTTGGGCGACGTAGATATGCCCGTTATGAACGAGTTGAGGCATCTTACGGTAAAAGAAGGTCAATAGAAGTGTCCGGATGTGTGATCCATCGACATCCGCATCCGTCATGAGAATCACCTTATGATAGCGGAGCTTACTCATATCAAAACCGTCATCCTCACTGGTCCCGATCCCTGTTCCCAGAGCAGTGATCATGGTCCGGATTTCATTATTATTGAGCACCTTATCGATGCTGGCTTTCTCTACGTTGATCAGCTTTCCGCGGATCGGCAAAATTGCTTGGTAGCGACGGTCACGCCCCTGCTTCGCTGAGCCACCCGCAGAATCCCCCTCAACAATATAGAGTTCACAAAGGCTGGGATCTTTTTCCGAACAGTCCGCTAGTTTCCCTGGCAGCGAACCTCCGCCGAGTGCCCCCTTACGAACAGTTTCCCGTGCTTTACGCGCCGCTTCCCGCGCTTTGGCAGCTTGGAGCGCTTTTCCGATCACTTTCTTAGCCACCGTCGGGTTCTCTTCGAAATAGGTGGATAGCCCCTCATACACGATCGAACTGACAACCCCTTCGATTTCCGCGTTCACCAGTTTGACCTTGGTCTGTGCGTTGAATCGAGGATTGGGTAGCTTGACACTGATGACGCAAATCATCCCCTCGCGAACATCATCTCCAGATAATTTAGGATCTTTATCCTTTAAGATTTTATTACTGCTCGCGTATTGATTAATGGCGCGAGTCAACGCACTTCGGAATCCGGAAACGTGGGTGCCTCCATCCGGATTTGGGATCGTGTTTGCAAAAGGCATGAGTTGCTCGTCATACCCTTCGTGATACTGCACAACACAATCCACAATCACTTCATCCCGTTCTCCGTTCAGTGTAATCGGCTTGGGATGCACCGTCGCCTTCACTCGGGACATCTCTTTGACGAACTCGACAATCCCGTGCTTATAAACAAATTTCTCTTCCTTCTCATCACGTTCATCTTGAAGATGAATTTCCAATCCCGGATTCAAGAAGGCGAGCTCACGTAGACGCTTCGTGAGTAGATCAAAGCGATAGGTCGTTGTCAGGGTGAAAATATCAGGATCGGGAAGGAAGGAAACTTTTGTTCCATTCCGTTTTGTTTTTCCGATCACCTGCAGTTTTTGAGTGGTCTTCCCTTTTTCAAAAGTCATGTGGTGGATTTGGCCATCCCGATAGACCTCGACTTCAAACCACTCTGAAAGGGCGTTCACACACTTGGCCCCGACCCCGTGAAGACCGCCAGAATATTTATAAGCACCCTGGCCAAATTTACCTCCCGCATGGAGGTTCGTAAGCACCAACTCCACCGCAGGGATTTTAAACTTAGGATGAATATCGACCGGAATACCCCGCCCGTCATCTTTGATAGAAACGGACCCATCTACATGTAAAACAACGTCGATTTTCTTACAAAAACCAGCCAAGTGCTCATCAATCGAATTATCAAGAACCTCGAAAATACAGTGGTGGAGGCCCCTCTCGTCCGGGTCTCCGATATACATGCCGGGACGCTTACGGACGGCTTCCAGACCCTCCAGTTTATCAATCTTTGATGCGTCGTAAGTAGCAGATTTAGGGGCTAAATTAGGCTTAGAGGATGAGGTCGGTTTCTGATCTGGCATATCGGGAAATAATCTCAAAAATTGCCGAAAACATCAATAAAAAAACGAGATTTTATTGATTCATAAACTGTTCATTCTGAGCAGTTTATCTCCTTTTGCGTTTCGATGATGAAGACAGCGGTTTTTTCTTTGCCGGTCTGCCCGTTTTTGCGGGTTTACGCGCCGGTTTTTCAGGCTTGGAGGAGTGATCCGAACGGCTGGGTTTACTCCGATTCGATGCCTCTCTCTGACGAACATCAGGCTTGTCACGAAGTACCCAGACGATGGGACACCCCGTCAATGGCCAGCGGTTCCTAATCTTCTGTTCGAGGTAGCGTTGATACTCGTCAGTCCAGAGTGCCTTCTTATTCAGAAAAGCGACGATGGTGGGGGTGCTGAGATTGTCCCGGTCCTGAGTGAGATAAAAAATCTTTAGCGTCTGGCGTTTCATTCGGCCGTCTCCGCGGGGTGGAGTATGTTGACGCATTGCAGTCTCAAGCAATTTGTTCAGTTGCCCTCCCGGCAACTGAGTGGACCGCACCTTTTGCACAAGGTCGATCATCTCGAGCACTTCGCTTTGATTTTTCCTCTTCAACGCACTCGTAAAGAGTACTGGAGAATAAGGCAGGAAAAAAAGCTCTCTCTTCAGGGCTGTCTCGAACTGTTCCTTAAACTGAGCGGGACTCGTAGCAGTGATTTTCCCATCTTCACCGGATTGCAAGTGAGCATCGAGAGCCAGATCCCATTTATTGACAACAATCATGCAGGGCTTAGAGGCCCGATGGATCAAGCCCGCTATTTTTTTCTCCTGGAGAGAAACCCCGGTCGCGGCATCAATGACAAGCACACAAAGATCTGCACGATTAATCGAATGAGCTGAGCGTGATGCCATCGCTCGTTCCAGCTCATCATCGATTCTGCGTTTCTTTCGCATCCCCGCAGTGTCGACCAGACAATATTCGGTATCACCATGTTGGTAGAAGACATCTACTGCATCCCGTGTGGTGCCAGATACAGGACTGACAATGACTCTCTCTTCTTCAAGGATCGCATTAATCAGTGAAGACTTTCCAGCATTCGGCCTCCCGACAATGGCGACATTAACCGCTTTCGATTTTTCAGCAGAGGCATCTGAATCCTGCTCCTTCCAGCCCTGTGTCATCTCGTCAAGGAGGTGCTGAATCCCTCTCCCGTGCGCCGCCGAAACCGGGATGATTTGCTGAATTCCCAGCTTCGCAAATTCGAATTCCAGATCATCCTGTTTCGCGGTATCCATTTTATTGATCACTAAGGTGATATTCGATTTCACCTCCCGATCCGCTGGCAGGCGTCGAATCCGGTCTGCGATCATTTCATCTAAAGGATGAATCCCCTCTCGCCCATCGACGACAAAGAGGAGATCAGTTGCCATCTCAATACTGAAAGCCACCTCTTTTTCGATCTGCTCTTCAAATCCGGAAGCGTCTTCAAGTCCGATCCCTCCCGTATCGATGAGCAGATAAGGTCGATCACGATGTTCGCACTCGATCATGATCCGGTCACGCGTGACCCCGGGCTGATCATAGACAAGTGAAATCTGTTTTCGGCTCAGGCGATTAAAGAGGGCCGACTTTCCTACATTGGGTCGCCCAACAATGGCTACGGTCCTTTTTGGCATAGGACATTAAAACATGAATCCAGAGCAAGTCACCAAGTGTCTTTCACGATGGGTTACTCTCATGTTCCGATAACACTTTCAGTCCCCGCATCAGGTAGACCAGCGCCGAAAGTGCCGTAGAGGCTCCGGCCAGAATAATCATGACTTCTGTGACCTCCGGCAACCATGGCAGTAAAACGAGGCAGACCGCGGCCATTTGTAGAAAAGTGGTTAGCTTCCCACTCCAATGAGGAGAAATTTGCACCTCTTTCACATAGAGGTGAAGAAACCCGACCCCTGAAATGAGGAGAATATCGCGGGCTAAAACCAGCACCAAAAACCAGATCGGGAGCAAAACCGCGCCTGGAATATCAATCAGACTCAAGGTGATAATCGCCCCGAGCAGAAGCGCCTTATCTGCCAAAGGGTCCAGTATGGCTCCTAAATGGCTCCTCTGGTTCCAATGCCGCGCCACGTAACCGTCGAGTGCATCCGACACGCAGGCGATAGTAAAAAAAACAATGGCGGCCCAGCGATAGAGTGAATTCGGCTCTCCTGCCTGAGCACTCTTTGCGTAATAGAGCAGACTCCCAATAAAAAAGGGGATCATGAGAATTCTCCCTACCGTAATTCTGGTCGCGAGTGTCATGCCATTCCCATTCTATCCGCAATCACGAGTGAAGTTCAAGGTGTGCAATCAACGAAATGATGGTTAATTTTCAAACCATGTCAGAAGAAATGAAGAAGGATTTTATTCGCGAACGGATTGATCACGATAATGAGTCAGGCCGATTCGAGGGTAAAGTCGTCACCCGCTTCCCCCCCGAACCCAATGGCTACCTCCACATCGGTCACGCGAAGTCCATCTGTCTCAACTTCGGAGTCGCTCAAGAATACCAACGTGGCCCCTGCCACCTGCGTTTCGACGACACCAATCCAGCCAAAGAAGAACAGGAATACGTCGACTCCATCAAGGAAGACGTCCGCTGGCTCGGCTTTGATTGGAATGAGCAGGAATTCTTCGCTTCAAACTATTTTGATCAACTTTATGGCTACGCTGTTCAGTTGATTAAAAAGGGACATGCCTATGTTTGTGATATCTCAGGTGATGACTGGGCCGAATACCGGGGGGTTCCGACGGAACCCGGAAAAGAAAGCCCGAACCGTAATCGTTCGATTGAAGAAAATCTCACTCTGTTCCAAAAAATGAAAGAAGGTGAATTCGAAGAAGGCGCATACGTGCTGCGGGCCAAGATCGACATGACCTCACCGAACTTGCACCTCAGAGACCCGGCTCTCTACCGGATCAAGAAAGCATCACATCACCGCACCGGTGAGCAATGGTGCATCTATCCGATGTACGATTTTGCTCACTGTCTGTCTGATTCAATTGAAGAAATCACCCACTCGCTCTGCACCCTCGAATTCGAGGTGCACCGCCCCCTTTACGATTGGATTCTCGATACACTCGGAGTTTATCATCCCCAGCAGATTGAATTCGCCAGGCTCAATTTGACCTACACCGTCCTCAGTAAGCGGAAACTCCTTCAACTCGTGGAGGAGGGTCATGTAGAAAGCTGGGATGACCCCCGGATGCCCACCCTCTCAGGCCTCAGAAGAAAAGGCTATACCCCTGCTGCCATCCGCCAATTTTGCGATACGATTGGAATTGCTAAACGGGAAAACACCATCGAGCTTCCGCTCCTCGAGCATGCCCTCAGATCTGACCTGGAACAGACCGCTTCACGCGCGATGGTCGTCTTCGATCCGCTCAAAGTCGTCATCACCAATTATGATGACACCTGTGCGAGCGAAATTTCCGCTCCTGTTCATCCGGCGGACGAAACCCGAGGCACTCGAACCCTCCCTTTCACGAAAGAACTCTTCATCGAACGTGCTGATTTCATGTTGGATCCTCCCAAAAAGTTTTTCCGACTCGCTCCGGAAAAGGAAGTCCGACTCCGTAATTCCTACATTATCAAATGCAATGACGTGATCAAAAATGAGTCCGGAGAAATATCTGAATTACATTGCACGCTGGATCCTGAAACCCTAGGTGCCAACCCTTCAGATGGACGGAAGGTCAAAGGGGTCATCCATTGGGTCAGTGCCACCAGTCACCTTGAAATCGAAGCCAGACTCTATGAAAACCTGTTCCTGGCTGAGCGTCCGGATGAAGTCGATGAAGGGGCTTCTTTCACCGATCACCTGAACCCAGACTCATTAAAAGTCGTCACTGCCTACGCGGAGCCTTCACTTGGCTCAGCCACTTGTGGCCAGAATTACCAATTTGAGCGGGTCGGCTACTTCTGCCCGGACAACACATCGACCCCAGAGCAGCCAGTCTTCAATAAGACCGTCAATCTCAAGGATAGCTGGGGCAAAAAACAAAGCTAAACCGAATAGATAAGAGGTGAATCCAGTGTTAGAAAATTAGATTAGACTAACTGTGACTTGACTTTGACACTTTTCTGTGACATATTTGTAACATAATGGAAATTGAAGAATTACTCGCTGTCATGGTCCTGGGATTTACCCTGGTCATCCTCGCCGCCATCGCTATCAGCAACTTAATTTGGTGGGCACGCTGCAAGCTGGTCGATCGCAGTAAAGATAAATAATGCTTTCGAAAGAGGCTTAAACTACTCTTAACTAGTGGTTTACGGATTCAAAGAATGGAACATCGTCTGTCATGCCTTGGAATGTGGCCGTCAGACTGTACTCCTCCGCAGCGGAGGTATCCATGACCCTTCCCAGTGGCAGGCAGACTTTCCAGCAGAGTTTTATTTAATGCCAAATGAGTATCACGAGCAAATGGACCTCGTCACCTGGCAGCTAGAAAAGCCTCTTCGAGAAGAACCAAGGTGGACTATTCGCTCCCAAGCCAGGGTAAAATCTGTCACCCACTGTCTGTGTCTAGAGGATTTGGATACGATCCGGGATCAGCATATTCTGAAGCCAGAAGTGCTTCAGGAAAGGTTTAAAAGAAAAACTGAAGGGCTCTGGATCATCGAGGTTGAGGTCTCCGTTCTTCCCACACCTTGGAAATTAGCCGATCTGCCCGAATACGGTGGCTGCCGAAGTATTGTGCCCTTGCCTGACCATAGGTCCGCAGGCTCTAAGACTTTTTTAGCAGACAAATCGTGATTCCTGCTCTTGGGTAAGAACAGAATGAATCGAAACAAAGCTCTCATGGCTCTCATCTGTGCCATATCCGTCACCATTCTGACAGGGTGTCAGTCATCTCCATCCGAGGTGATCCCAAACTGGTCGGGAGAATGGCTTCGCAGTGACGGCACCTACCAACTCAAAGTGCAGGCCGATGAAAATTCTGTTTATGCCGAATATTTTAATCCCAGCCCCATCAACGTGGAAACGGCTGAGTTCATTGAAAAAACGGATGGCCGTCATCTGAAGGTCGTATTAAGAGATCGAGGCTATCCCGGTGCCATTTACGACCTCACTTATCATGCAGAGCCTGAATCCCTTGACGGAACGTATTTCAACCCAAATGCGGGCCAGACCTACACGATTCAATTTTACCGCCAATAAAGACGAACCGGTTCTATCTGATTCCCGTCCCGGGAACTCTTTTAAACGCTAGGCTTCCAGGTTTTCCAGGGCCGATTGCAGATCGGAATAGAGAAAGGTATATCCGGCTTTCAGTAATGCTTGCGGTTCCACCAGCGCTCCTTTGAGCAGAACCTCCTCAGCCATTTCTCCAAGAACGAGTTTTAAGAACCAGCTTGGCGCAGGTAAATTAAACCAGCATCTCATCACTTTACTTAAAGCTTGAGTGAACTGAGCATTACTTACCGGATGAGGAGCGGTGAAATTAAACGGACCGGAGAGTTCCTCACGATTAAGCAGGAAAAGCATTCCTCGAATCACATCATCCCGATGTATCCAGGAGAAGCCTTGTTTCCCATCGCCCAATTGTCCGGCCACTTTGAATTGAAAAGGTGGTTTCATTTTCGCATAAGCACCACCATCTGGTGCCAGAACGACGCCAATTCTCATCAGACAAACACGCACGCCGTAGGGTTCCGCTTTGAGCGCTTCTTTTTCCCAGTCCAGAGATACCTCAGGTAAAAATCCCTCCCCCGGCGGGGTGCTCTCCGTCGCGAAGCCATCGACATCTGTGCCGTAGTAACCAATCGCTGAAGCATTCAGTAGAACAGAAGGTTTTGACTCCAGTCTTCCGATGAGATTGACACAAGACTGAGTCATTGCGATACGGCTCGTGCGGATTCTCTCCTTTTGCTGGTCCGTCCAATATTGATCGGCAACGCCTTCACCTGCCAAATTAATGACCGCATCCAGCTTTTCGTCAGCCTGGAATTCCTTCAGGTCCGAGATCGCCGTCACCTCTTTCCCTAATCGGTTTTTTGCTTTTTCCGGGCTCCGGGTCAAGACCGTGACTTCCTGCCCTTCTTTGATCAAACGCTGGCATAAGGGTCTTCCAATCAGCCCCGTTCCTCCGGTAATGAGGATTTTCATTTCGTGAAAACTCGGCTCAAACGATCCAGGCAGGTCTCTTTACCGAGAATCTCAAGAGTGTGATACAACGAAGGGCCACCCATTTGACCCGTCACTGCTGCGCGGCAAGGCGCCATGAAGGCACCGATCTTATTCCCCGTCGTTTCAGAAAGCTGTTTAAAACACTCCTCAATCTCTGCTGCATGAAATGATTCCAGCTGATTCAGTGCTTCATGTAGACTCTGGATGTTCTCCTGGGCCGCAGGATCATTTAATTTTTTTGCAGCCTTATCTGCGACTGGATAATCCTCACTAAAAAAGTATCCAATCATCTCAGGAATTTCTTCCACCCCTTTCACCTTTTCCTGCACCAGTGGAAGGATCGATGAAAGTTTTTCGTCACGTTGAAAACCCTCCTGCTCTAAAAGTGGCGTCGCGAACTCACAAAACCGTTCCGGGCTTAGCCGGTGAAGATATTCTCCATTCATCCATTTTAATTTTTCATGATCGAAACGTGCATTACTCCGATGAATTGCAGAAAGTTGAAACTGCTTAATCACCTGCTCGATACCGAGCACTTCTTCATCCTCGGGAGTCCAACCCTGTAAACTCGGTATCGAGCAGGTGATTAAGCACTTTCAACTTTCTGCAATTCATCGGAGTAATGCACGTTTCGATCAGGAAAAATTAAAATG
>JBCBYL010000096.1:0-9182 GCA_039815855.1 Verrucomicrobiota bacterium | reverse complement strand
GCATCATCAATTTGGGAAAATTCCGCCTTTAAAAGGGGGAGTTGATGGAGGAGCTTATCGACAATGTGGGGGGTAATCCCGTCTGCTCCATGTTTGACGAATTCAGCGATTTCAGACATCTGCAAAGGATAAGCAGCGCTGATGGAAACTCAAGGAGATTTGAGGGGGGTAATGTCGTCGTCCGAATCAGTCGTATCGAGATCGAGATTCCATTGCTTAGGTAAATAAGGTCTGAGAAAACCGTAAAGAAGGTAGAGGAAGAAACAGACCGCTAAGGCGTATCTCCAATACATCACGATCAAACCGATGAGAATGACGATAGCGAGGAGTTGAGAAACCGGGCGCCTGCTTTTCCAGTCCAGATTCTTGAAGCTAGGGTATTCGACTTTACTGAACATCATGAAGCTGAGGAAGATCATTAAGCCTGCTAAAACGAATTTCCAGACCCCGATCGACCGATCCGGGTCCGCTTCATAAATTTTTAAAAGGAGGAGTGTGATGGATGCGATGAGTCCGGCTGCAGCCGGGATCGGGAAACCGGTGAAGGACTTGGTAGCATGAGACCCCTCAATGGCTTGGAGCGTATTGAAGCGCGCTAGCCGTAGTGCTCCACAGGCGAGGTAAATGAATGCAATCAGCCAGCCGATCCGGTTGGGCATTTCATAGAGGACAATTTGAAAGAGGAGCAGGGCAGGCGCCATACCGAAGGAGACAATGTCCGCGAGTGAATCGAACTCGCGCCCAAAGGGACTTTCCTGCCCTCCAAGGCGGGCTAGACGCCCGTCGAGAATATCACAGACGAATGCCCCGATAATGAGGAGCAGGCTGAGCTCAAAGTGGACCCACCATTCGCCTTCCCCATAGCGGCGCGTCATCGTGCCTTCGAAAATTTGCAGAATAGCCATAAATCCGCAGAAGAGATTTCCCGCGGTCATGAGGTTAGGGAGGAGATAAACAGCCTTAGGAGAATTCATGATGAAGGCTCCGGCCACATGGCGATGATGGTTTCTCCGCCCTTCACTTTCTGACCCTTTTCGACACAGGCTTGGCAATCAAG
The DNA here is from genome assembly GCA_039815855.1 of Verrucomicrobiota bacterium. Classification (GTDB taxonomy): domain Bacteria; phylum Verrucomicrobiota; class Verrucomicrobiia; order Methylacidiphilales; family JBCBYL01; genus JBCBYL01. The sequence continues at coordinate 8,125 of JBCBYL010000096.1, read as the reverse complement.
CGGGAGATAGATATCTGTTCTGGAGCCGAAGCGGATCATGCCAATGCGTTGCCCCTTCTGGAGTGGGCTGCCGACTTTCTGCCAGGCCACGATTCGGCGTGCAATGAGGCCGGCAATCTGGCGGACGACGACATTGCCATTCGGAGTAGCCAGGTGCCAGTTCATGGCTTCATTTCGGATGTCGACTTCCTGATGCCGAGCGTCGAGAAACTCGCCGGCATGGTGATGCATTTCCAGCACCTCTCCCTCGACTGGGGAGCGGTTAACGTGCACATCGAGCACACTGAGAAAAACCGCAATTCGTAGCATGCGTCCATTCTGGTAATGCGGGTCTTCCTTTTCCTCGACAGAGATGACGGTTCCGTCAGCTGAACTGACGATCGCAAGTGGATCATCCGGAATGGAGCGCTCAGGATCACGGAAAAAGGCCATCACTGCCACGATGCAAATGAATCCGAGGACACCAAGGACCGGATGAATCCAAAACCCAAAGAGGCTGAGAATCATACTGATAAGAATAAAGGGCCGTGCCTCCTTGTCTGCCATAGCGGAAAAGCATACTATTCTGGAATGCACAGAGCAAGATTATGAGAAGTCCGCTCTCCTCTCCGATTACGTATTCGCCCTCGGTGACGATCACCCTGACCCATGATTGTCCCTGGCATTGCCAATACTGTGGATTTCGCACGGACGGCGAAGGGCTCATTTCCGAAAGTGAAGTGGAGAGGATTATTCAAACTGGACTGGATGCAGGGGCAACCGAAGCCTTGCTCATTTCTGGAGAGAAACCTCATCGGATGAAACACCTGAAGGAGGAAGCGGAGGGTCGTGGATATAATGACGTTTGGTCATTTGCAGAGGCAGTGGCGGGTCGTTGCATCGCCGCAGGCTTATGGCCACATGGGAATTATGGGGCTTTAGAAGTGGATGACTTTCAGAGGTTGCGTCAGAGCCATGTTTCCATGGGGGTGATGCTCGAATCGGTCGAAGACCACCCGGAAGTTGCACCTGAGAAAAAAGCCGCCGGAAGAATTGCAACCATTGCCAATGCTGGCGAGGCGCGGGTGCCCTTCACAACCGGGCTCTTGTTGGGTGCGGGAGAGAGTAAAGATTCTCGCTATGCCTCTCTCGATCAACTGGCCGCGCTACATCGTGAGCACCACCACCTCCAGGAAATCCTGCTCCAGCCCTGTGTCAGTAATGAAGGCTTCCAAATCAGAGAGCAGAAGGTGTCGGCTGAGGAAATCATTGAACTCATTGACTATTGGCGCCAGCGCTGTCCTGGGGTGGCGGTTCAAGTGCCACCGAATGTGACAGAAGTCTTTCAGGAACTCCTGCCATTCATCGATGATATCGGAGGAATTTCCGTTTTGAGGGATGAAGTCAATCAGACCTCTCCGTGGGAAAAAGTGGAGACGTATCGGAATATGGCCAGGGGAGTCGGACGCGATCTCAAGGAGCGGATTCCCCTTTACGATTCATTCCGAACAAAGGAATGGGTGGATCTGCGATTTTCAAAACTAGTACTTCCTGAGCCAGTCCGTCTGGTCTAACCTCTGGGAATGCGGGATTTCTGGCAAGAGCCTGTTTTAGAATTACAGGCAGAGGCAGATGCTCTTAACCATGAGTTGAACGGAGATCGCGTATCTTACGTCATTAACCGCAACGTGAACTTTACCAATGTCTGCACCGTCGGATGTAAATTTTGCGGATTCGGGGTGGCTAGCACAGATTCCAGGGCCTACTTCCTCGAGGCTGCTGATGTCGTTGCCAAGGTGGCTCAGACGCCCTGGGTCACTGAAGTTTGTCTCCAGGGTGGGATACCACGTCAGTTAACGTTTGAATACTACCTGCAGCTAGTGGAGGCGATCCATGCGGCTTTTCCAGAGATCCACATTCACGCCTTTTCTCCAATGGAGATCTTTCATATGCATCAGGTTTCAGGACAGGGCTACGAGGATATTCTGCGACAATTGAAAGACAGGGGTTTAAGCAGTATTCCGGGCACAGCCGCTGAAATTCTCGTCGACGAAGTTCGGGAGGTCGTTTCCGGAAATAAACTGACCTCTGATCAATGGGAGGCGATCGTTCGCACTGCGCACCGGGCGGGAATCCCGAGCACTGCGACCATGATGTTCGGACATATCGAAACAGAGAAGCACATCGAACTCCATCTGGAGCGCTTGCGAAATATCCAACTCGATACGGGCGGATTTACAGAATTTGTCCCCTTGGCCTTTATTCCCTATGACAATCGACTAGGTCGTCAACTGGCCCGTTCCAATGACGATATGACCTTTACCAAATTGGATGAGCGCACCATGAACTTGGCGGAGCGGATTTACCCGATGAGTCGGCTCTATTTTCAGGAGTGGATCCCGAATTTACAGACCTCCTGGGTCAAGCTGGGACGAGAAACAGCCGTTGAATCCCTAGCTTGGGGATGTAATGACTTCGGCGGTACCCTCTATGAGGAATCGATTACCAAATCATCGGGTGGTGCCCATGGTGAGGTCCTGCACCCGGAGGAGATCACTGAGCTAGTGGCACAGACCGGGAAAACAGCAATCCAGCGCAACACCCTCTATTCGCGTCTAGGCCAGAACCAGCCTGTAGCTGTCTAAAGCTTCGCCACTTAGGGGCTTTAGTAGCCCAGAAATCAGTAACTACTGTTTCTTTGAGTCTTCAACCCGCTCTAACAGGAAGAAGTAATCGGAGAGCCGGTTCAGAAAACGCAGGACCGCCTCATAATTACGTTCGGTGTTCTGAAGCTTGAGTGAAACGACTCTTCTCTCGGCGCGTCGGCAACTGGTGCGGGCTACATCGAGGAAGGCACCGGCTTTGGAGTTGCCGGGCATCGACCAGTCTGTCATGGGAGGGAGAGAGGCTTCGAGCGAAGAAATTTCGGAATCGAGCCATGCTTGTCGTTTGAGAATATCTTCGAGCGGATATTTTTCACGATAAGCATCGAGTTTCTCGATGGGGACAGCTAGCTCTCCCATGACGAGAACGAGCCCATTTTGGACGTTGAGTATTTTCTCCTGAGTAAGTGGATCTAAGAGATGGCTGCGGACGACTCCGAGGGCGGAATTGAGTTCATCAATAGATCCGTAGGCCTCAACGCGCTGGTCGTCTTTAGAAACCCGCTTCCCGTAATAAAGGCCGGTTTCTCCTTTATCTCCTGTTTTAGTGGCAATCGACATAGGAGACTAACAAAGCACAGAATTGATCATCCGAAACGCGAGAACGAATTAAAATTTAAATCGAAGATGAGTCCCGAAAGTGTGACCACGATCCCAAGGGCTTCCGTTTTCAACAAATCGGATCATATAATAGGTTTCAAAAATGGCGTGCTTATTGAGCTCGAAGGCCATGCCTATGGGTGTCAGGCGGTACTGATTAATGCCACCTGCCCTCCAATCATAGAAAATTTCGTTGCTGCCAAAGAAATAGCGCAGGGGAAGATCGGAAGGGAGGTCATATTTGAATCCGATCATGAAGCGAGACCGGTTACTCATGTCCTCCTGGTCTTCGAACCAGCGGAAGTCAAAGCGGTTCGTAATGCTTAACGTAAAGTCCTCCGTGAGGGGGATCTGGTGAATGATCCGTGGGACAAGGCGGTATTCAAGGGGCGCTGATTCCCGGGTCGGAATATTCGGCTTAAGAATAGAGCCTGAGAGTGAAACTGCGGTATGATCGAATAATTGGTAGCGAACGGTTTCGGTGAAGTGCCAGCGCTGAAACCTGTTGTAGAGGTCAACACCACGGACTTGTGCTACGGTTCGGAAGCGGATCTTACCTTGCTCATAATTTGGAATCGTGAACTTGTTCCAAATTTGGATGGTGTCATCATCTTCCCCTAAGGATGAAGAAACTGCCCCTATGAATAGTATGAGAGTAATGCTGGACAGCCATAATTTCACGCGGTCAGTGTGCATTTTCTGCATTCTGGTGCAAGTAATGAGGTGGTCATGAAAATACTTTTTTTACTATTGCGCGCTATGTTGATCATTGGCGCCGGCACCTATATCATTATTTTTCTGATGTTGACCTCCTTCCAGAAAACACTCATTTACCCCGGGGTCAAAATGTACTTCGAACAGGGACCGGACCGGACGCTCTATCAGGAGACCCTGGCCGCCTCTGGCTACGAGATATGGAAGTCGGAATCTGGGAAGAGCTGGGGGCTGAAGCAATTGAATGAAGGAGCGGAGTTCAATTGGATGATCTTCTACGGGAATGGGGACCACGCGCTGCGTGCCGCCGGTTGGGGCCGATTTTTAGAGAAAAGGTTGCCTGCAGGCAGCAAGGCAAATTATTACATCCTCGAGTATCCTGGTTATGCGCTTAATTATACCGAGGAATCCGCGAAAACGATATCTGAAGAAACAGTCATCGCGGCGGCGATTGGGGCCTGGGAAGAGATTCCTAAGGACAAGCCGGTTATGGTTTTCGGCCAATCGATGGGTGCCGCAGTAGCGATTCAGACCGCGGCCCATTTTCCTGACGAGGTCAGTGGGGTACTTTTAACCAATCCTTACACCACTCTGGCAGACGCGGCCGGTCAGTATTTAAATGGATTGCTAGGCCCACTGGCTCAGCTCTTCCCCCTCACCTGGATGCTGGAGGATCAATATATCAGCCTTGAACATATCCAGAAATTTTCTGGTCCGGTAGCGATGGTGGCAGGGGAGCAAGACACCCTGACCCCACCTCGCTTTGCCGAGCAGCTCTATGCTCAGGTGAAGCAACCCGCTGGTTTCTGGATTCAGGAAGACGTGGGGCATTGGGTCGATCCTAACCTGGATCAGGAATGGAACGCATTTGTGATCAAGCTTCTACACCATTCCATTAAGGGAATCTCCTGGCAGTCGGGAGGCGATAGCCTTCTGCGTTCTGAGCTTGATCTCAACTCAGCCAATGATGAAAACGGAAGTCAATAGGATGCCGGAAATGGAGCGAGTTCCTCCCAAGGGGAAGCCAGTCATGTTTCAGAATTGGCATGATCTTCTGTTCCTGCACTGGCCCATGTCTACTCAAGCCATTCAGGAGACTCTTCCGGAAGGGCTGACAGTGGACACCTGGCAAGATCAGGCCTGGCTGGGAATTGTCCCCTTCCGCATGACTGGAGTGCGCCCTCGCTGGCTGCCATCTGTGCCGATGTTATCCAATTTCTTAGAGCTGAATGTCAGAACCTATGTTCGTGATGAAAAAGGCAGAACCGGAGTCTGGTTTTATTCTCTGGATTGTGACCAACCGTTTGCTGTCGAAATCGCGCGTGGCCTCTTCCACCTGAATTATTTTTATGCCCTGATTGGGTTAAGGAGGAAGAAAGATCTGATTAAATATACGAGCTGGCGTCATGACCGGCGCACTCCCTCTGCGCAGCCTCAACGGGCCCAATATCTTTACCAGCCCACGGGAATGACCAGCGTGGCTGCCCCCGGAACGATCGAGTATTATTTTCTCGAGAGGTACCGGCTATTTAGCCAAGACCGGAAAGGACGCATTCGATCCGGCAGAGTCTTTCATCAGCCCTATCAATATCAATCGGCTGACCTCAAGGAATATTCGATCGATCCGGCCCTGGCCGATGGTCTGGCATTGCCAGATGAAGCGCCTTCCTTTGTCCATTATGCCCGTGAGGTGAATGTCGAAGTCTTTCCGCTGGAAAAAGGAACAGACTAGACTCCGTCCCTATTTCGTCTTCAGAATAACCGTGCCGTCCCAATCCTCAGAGGGAGGAGTTTCAAGGTACTCTTGGGAAGTTTTTAGATAGAGCGAGGTGACATAGTCATCCGGCTTTTGCTCCAGGCAAATCTTGAATCCATTAATGGCCTCTTCAAACTTCCTCTCTAGGAAGAGGTGATAAGAATCAGAATAGGTGCTGACCCAGCGGCGGTCCCATTCGGGTTCCATTCGGTCGATTTCCTCGAGCACTTCATAGGTGGCTTCCGGCTGAGTGCGACCTTTCACGACTAAGTTTCCCATGGGGCGGCAGAGGAACTTGTCTTCTAGAAGTTGATAAACGGAACCGCCAATGATGAGATCCGAGTGATAGAGCTTAGTAACCCCTTCGAGGCGGGATGCCAGATTCACTGCGTCGCCGATGACGGTGAACTCCTGTCTCTGCTCAGCGCCGATATTTCCAACCAGAACCGGTCCGTGATTGAGACCAATGCCGATAGCGAATTCGGGCCTGCCTTCAGAAGTCCATTTTTGATTGAGAGTGACCAGGCGTCGACGCATGCTCAGAGCGGCGTGCACTGCGTTCTGGGCGTCTTCCTCTTTCGATTGGCTGACGACGTCTCCCCAAACCACCATAATGGCATCTCCAATGTATTTATGGAGGGTTCCATTGTTGGCATTGACCGCATCGACCATCTCCCCGAAGTATTCGTTGAGTTGGGTAACAAGGGTTTCTTCGTCCATGGATTCGCTAATGGTGGTAAAGCCTCTGACATCAGAAAAAAGAATGGTTACCGGCTTACGGGTTCCACCTAACTTAATGTTATCTGGATCGTCGAGGAGCTGATCCATGACACTGGGAGCAATGTAGGAGGCAAAGACACTTTTAAGCTGCTGCTTAGAGTAAATTTGCTGGATCCAGTTGTTCATAATAGAACCACCGTGGACGAGTGCGAATCCAAGCGTAGGCCAGATATAGGGAAGGATGAGGTTTTCCAGATTAAAACAGTACAGGTTGGCAATGGAGTACGCGACGATGCTGATAATGGGAAGACCGATCATGACCAGAATGCGTTCGGTGCGGAATGGCAGCAACGTGAGCCAGCAGGCCAGGATGAAATAGAGAATCATCTGGTTCTGATCCGCGAGTTGGATGTAATCACCGGTCAGAACATTATTGAGCGCCTGGAAGTGGGTAAAAACCGGCGAGATGCTTGAATCGAGAGGCGTTGTTGCGGAGTCCATTAGCCCGGAGACGGTGACGGCCATGATCGCCATTTTCCCGGCCAGATCAGGGAAATCATCTGGAAGGGGCTCGCCCTCTCTTTTGTGGGCGTAGAGGGTTTCGGCCAGGCGCGAAAAAGAAATTCCATCCACTTCGAGTTCCTTCCGATAGTTAATCAGAAGTTCTCCGCGGTCATTGATAGGAATCATTTGTTCGCCATCCGCAGTGGGAATCCGAATCGATTCTCCAATGACAATCGACACCTCTTCGAGTTCGATATTCCAGTGACGCAGGAGCATTTGTAAGACAAAACTGGGATAGAGCTGATTCTGAATCCGCACCACCATTGGCATATAGCGCCTGGTATCCCTCCCTGATTGAACAGGAGCGGTGTCGGTAAATCCGGTCAGGGCGTCAAAACGAAGTAAGGGCAGTGGAACGAGTAAGCGGTTTAAGTCATCTGTGCCGGGAACTTGGTACGTGTCCCCTTCTACATCAGTCAGCGGCCGGGTCACGCCCAAGTCAATCCGACCCTCGCGATCAATCAGCGAGCCCTCGGCCTGGGCATATCCGGCAAGCACGACTCGACCGGTTTTTTTCAAGCTATCCGCTAAGTATTGGTTTTCTGGATCAGTGCGGACGGTATCCGCCAGATAGCGATCACGGGTTTCCTCACGTCGATCAGAAAAAATGATATCAATCCCGAGGACATCGAGTTCGACGTCTTCAAGAAGTAAGATAAGTCCACCATGGGCATTGCGGGGCCAAGGCCACCCCCCTAATTCATCCAGCGATGCCTGGTCGATATTAATCAGGAAAAAGTCGTCTGAGATCTCCTCCGGGAAAAGGTCACGCAGGTTATCAAAGCGCCAGTCAACGGTGATGTTCTCCAGTTGCTGGATGCCGGGGGAGTTACCGAAAGAATAGACAACCGCGGCAATCACAAGCGGGGCGACAATCGCGTACCACTTTTCTTTCAGCCAATTAATCAACCCTTCCATTTATGCTGCCCGTTTTTTTGATTTAACCCTCTCTTCTGGAGTGGGTTGCTAATCTGAATGAGTACTGGACAACTTCCGCTGGAAAGAAAAGAATTAACTTCGCTGATCGTGTGATTAGCTCTCCCAACGATGAAAAATCCGCAGAAAGTGCAGAAGCACCTAAGGTATCGTCTGCCCCAGGCGATTTTACTCCTGTACTCTTTCTGTTCTG
>JBCBYL010000084.1:0-11221 GCA_039815855.1 Verrucomicrobiota bacterium | reverse complement strand
TTAAATGAGGGAGTTCGAAATCATTGCGAGCTGTTTCATTTAATGACCATAGGATCTCCACTCGGTTTACCGTATGTCGTTTTTAAGCAAAAAGAAGACTTTCAGGAAGCGTGCACTCCTCAGAATGTCACAACCTGGATTAACTTTGCTGATAAACGAGATAAGGTATGTTTCGATTGTCATCTTCGCGATGACTACCAAGCAAATGATCTTGGCACACGTGTGGTTGATGACCTGATTCACAACACCTTCGACGAAGACCCCCACCGCTCTTTCGGATATCTACGTAGCCCAGAGCTTTCTCGGGCCCTCAAGAAATATCTCTAACGACAACAATCCAAATTAAATCTTATGAACGATACAATCTATATAGTTACCAATAGGAACCTACACATGAACAAGAAAAATTTCGCTATGTTCGGTGACGGGTTTAATGAAAAAGGACCAAAGGAATTACGTATCGCGGTTGCTGATAAAGACGATAACGGCAAGGTTTCGGTTGCGGTTGTCCCGGAACCTAAAACAGGAAAGCCTGCCAGCGAACGTAAGTTCCGCGAGATGCAAAAACAAATGAGTATCGAAGGCCGAAACTGTGTGCTGTTCGTCCATGGGTACAATACCAACTTAGAATCTGCAGTTAGAGATGCATTCCGTATTCGCGAATTATACCAAGTCGAAGTCATCCTATTCACCTGGCCTGCCAATGGTGGCGGCATTGAGACGAATCGCCCTGACAAACCGTTTGATCTAGTAATGGGCAAAGCCGAAGACCTGCACGGATATGGCTCCTACCTTTCTGACAAGCATGATGCCGAACTTTCCAAAGGCGCTCTGGACCGTATTTTTCAAAAGCTAGCCGAATATTTTGATAAATATGGAGAACATTGCGAAGCAAGGATCACACTGCTATGCCATAGCATGGGAAATTACCTACTCAAAAAGATGTCTAAATCCAGCATTTACCACGCCGATTCACTCATATTCGACAATGTCGTTCTATGTGCGGCGGACGTGAATAATGCCGGTCATGAACAATGGATTCCAGAACTGGCCCACAGGAAACGTATCTACATCACAATTAACGAGAACGACTTCGCGTTGAAATGGTCACGCAGAAAGCTGGGCGACAAGCAGAAGGCCCGCCTCGGGCATTACACGAAAAATCTCATCTCACCTATAGCCACCTACCTCGATTTTACAGATGCCATCGGTGTTGGCAGCTCACACGGTTATTTCGCTGATGGTTCAGTAGAGAATCGAAACGTTTATGACACTTTCTATACCATACTTAACGGCGAGCGCTGTGAGTCATACCTAGACTATAACGCTTTAGATGGAACATACACGGTCACTTGATTATGATCATAGCCGCTGCTGTGTAGGGAGTTTTCTTTCTACGATTACAATTAAGAGCTACCCTTAGCTTTATATAATGTGAAGCGCTTTCCAATCGATGCATTCAATTTAGTTTAAACTTCGTGCTATCAGATCTCCTAACACTTAATAGTAGCTTAAGTAATGCGACAAATTGCGGTTCAGATCGTGGAAGACCATCCCGCAATTCAAATTGCGATCAGCCGCTCGTTATCAGACCGCAATTATCGAGTCACCACAACTTCGACCAGTGTTACCCATGCCTTCAATGAATCCAGATCCAAGCCAATCGATTTGGTCATTCTCGATTTAGGCCTGCCAGGACTGACAGGTGAAACACTACTGAAGCAATATCAGCAGTTTCGGCCCCAGACCCCTGTCTTGATCTATTCGGCAACGTCTAACCTGAAAAAGCCTTCTCGTTGCATCAAAAATGGGGCTCGCGGGTTCGTTCGGAAATCAGCCCCGATCGAGGAGTTCCTCCACGGAGTCGATACCGTAGCGCTTCGTAAAGAACGCTACATCCCGGACTGTCTGAGGGATCAGCTCTTACTTGATGCAGAATCGAAATCGCAGAAAAAACTCACCCCTCGAGAACAGGACATGGTGCGCCTGATTGCTCTAGGAAGGACGAGCAGGCAGATTGCTACGGCTTTACAGATCAGCGAAAGAACTGTGAATATCCATCGCAGTAATATGATGCGGAAGATTGATGCCCATAAGGCTTCCGAAGTTACTGTTTATGCGCTTACCTCCGGGTATATCAGCTACGAAGAAGTCCCGACCGGGACACTTCTAAGCGAATATATTGAATAATAATCATCACAATATCATTAACTAAGATTCTGTTCCAAGATTCCTGAGTTCCTGCTTGCCCGCCCTCGCTCATCGAGCGACGGCGGGAGTTCCAGATGGAATCTATTCGAGTGAATTGGTGTCAATTGGTGGTTAAACAACGAGTCAGTAATTTCAGGCCCAGATCTTGAGATTTTTCCGGGTGAAACTGAAAGGCGTAGGCATTGTCCTTCTTCAATCCACTGATGAAGGGTTGACCGTAGTCCGTGCGGCAGGCGATCCATTCTTCCGGGAGTCCATCCGCATAGTAACTGTGCACGTGGTAATAGTATGAATCGTCACCAAAGCAATCAGTAATGCCATTGTCAGCTATCGCAGGTCCAGCCTGAACCTGGTTCCATCCCATGTGGGGCACCTTGCCGACGGAAGGATCAAATTTCACGACCTTCCCCGGCACCCAACCGAGCCCATCGACCCCGGGAGATTCCTCACTCTCTGAAAAGAGGAGCTGAAACCCCAGGCAGATTCCTAAAAAAGGACGCCCCTCACTTAACCAAATCTGGATGGGCTCCACGAGACCGCGGTCATGAAGGTTGGCCATGGCATCACCAAAAGAACCTACTCCGGGTAGCACGAGCCAATTCAGCTCACCGATCTGGTCTCCGGATTCGACAAGACGCACCTCAGCGCCGGCCCGCACCAGTGCTTTCTCGACACTGCGCAGGTTCCCACGTCCGTAATCAATGAGTCCAACTTTCATATAACGATTTTCTCAAACCAGTTCTTCCTTCTGCAATCTGACTTCTGCCTTTAGAGCAGTTCTTTCGTCGAAGGCACTCCCTTGACCCGAGGATCAATTCGGCAGGCATCTCCCAAGGCGCGAGCGAGGGCTTTAAAGATCGACTCCGCTAAGTGATGCGCATCACGCCCATAGAAATGTTCGATGTGCAGATTCATCCCAGCTTCATTGGCTAAGGCCCGCATAAATTCCTCCATGAGCTGGAGAGGGAAATCACCACATTTTTTCCGCGCTGCGCTGACACGATATTCCAGGTAAGTCCGGCCACTAAGATCGATGACGACACGGCTGAGCGCTTCGTCCATGGGGACATAGGCATGTCCGTAGCGTCGAATCCCCTTCTTATCACCGATGGCTTTGGCAATCGCCTGTCCGAGCACGATCCCGACATCCTCCACGGTGTGGTGATAATCGACTTCTAAGTCACCTTTTGCTTTGAGATCAATATCCATCAGGGAGTGACGGGTAAAGAGGGTCATCATGTGATCAAAAAAGCCGATTCCGGTCTCAATGTTGGCCACACCAGAGCCATCGATATTCAGCTTCATCCGGATATCGGTCTCTGCGGTTTTACGCGTAATGGTTGCTGTGCGTTTGGCTTTACTCACTTCTTTTTCCTTTTATTCGTTACTGCCTTTTTCGATGTCTTTGCCCCAGTTGATTTCGCTTTTTTCACACTTTTCGCTTTTTTCGCTATAAAGCGAACACTCACTGAAGATTTATGGGCACCCATGCCTTCAATCTCCGCCATGGTTTCAACCGTCTTGCGAATCTTAGTTAAGGCCGGGCGGTCATATTTGACGAAGCTGGTGCGACGGAAAAAGTCGGTAATACAAAGCCCGGCGAATGATTTCCCTGCTCCACCAGTTGGAAGGGTGTGACTGGGGCCAGCTGCATAATCACCACAGGCTACTGGTGAAAGTGGCCCGATGAAGACACAGCCACAATTCTGAATCTTCGCCGCAATCGCATCGGCCTCCTTACAGGAAATGGAGACGTGCTCAGGAGCAATCTGCTCAATTGCCTTTATCCCGGCAGCCAACGATTGCACATGAATCAGGTAGGCGCCCAGGTTCAGGGTTTCCTTGAGGTAGGCCTGTCGTTCCAAGCTCTCCATCTGGAGGTCGATTTCCTTGACCACCGCTTCTATGAATTGCTTATCCGGTGAGACAAGAAAGATTTTACTACCGGGACCGTGCTCGGCCTGGGCCAGTAAATCAGCAGCGACATAAGCAGGTTGCGATGATTTATCAGCCAGCACAGCCACTTCACTGGGACCGGGAAGCAGATCAATATCGACCACCCCAAAGACCTGCCGCTTCGCTTCGACGACATAGGCATTTCCGGGACCGACAATTTTTTGCACTGGTTTGATACTACTCGAGCCATAGGCCATCGCTCCGATGGCTTGTGCTCCACCAGTTTGATATATCTCAGTCGCGCCTGCCAGCTTGATGGCGTAGTGCATGGTCGGGTTGATCGGAGGTGGAGAGCACACGACGATTTCCTTGACCCCGGCGATCTTCGCCAGAGTGACAGTCATCAACGCCGTCGAAGCCAGTGGTGCTGTTCCGCCCGGCACATAAACCCCGACTCTTTCAAAAGGATCGTAACGTTCTCCGACCTGTGCTCCCTCATGATTACGGCCTTTCCAACTCTTAGGAATTCCGACTTTGTTAAATTTTTCGATATTGCGAATCGAGCGCTTGAAAGCGGTCTGCACTTCTGGAGCAGGTGCTTTGACTCGTCCCTTGAGCTGAAGAGAGGATCGAGTAATCGGAGCAGAGGTATAGCGATTGGTGATATCGACAATCGCCTTATCTCCTTTTTCTAGCACATCTGCCAAGATACCGCGGACCGAACGCCGGACCTGCATGTCGATGTCAGAAGCGCGGTTGAGCTGCTCTAGGCGTGAGGCATAGCCACGGTCTCGATATGATAATTTCTTCAATGCGAACTCTTTCTGTCTGATTCTCATTTCCCCGATCCACTCGTCTTGGGGAACAGGACCACGGAAGATAACTCAAGGTCGGAAAATGGAAAGAACAATGGCATCTCCGCCGCCGCATCCTATAGTCATATTGTGACTAAACTGAGTGTGAATTTAAATAAGCTGGCATTACTGCGCAATGCCCGCGGCAAGAACGAGCCGGATCCGATTGCCTTTGGCCGAAAAGCACTCGAGCTAGGTGCATCCGGATTAACCGTCCATCCCAGGCCAGACCAACGCCATGCCCGCTACTCCGACCTACCGCTTCTCCATGAACTGGTCAGTCAATTTCCCGGAGCTGAATTCAACATCGAGGGGAACCCCACTCCTGAATTGATGGCCCAAGTCCTTCAAGTGAAACCCCACCAATGCACTCTGGTGCCGGATGAACCCGGACAACTGACCTCTGATCATGGATGGGACGCTGCTGCCCATCACGACTTTTTGGTTTCCGTGATCGAACGCCTCAAAGGAGAAGGAATCCGAGCCAGCGTCTTCGTCGATCCAGACCCTAAGATGGTTCTCCCTATCGCCGAAGTCGGTGCCGATCGGGTCGAGCTCTATACTGAAGACTACGCGCTGTCTTTTGGAACGGAGAACGAATCGAGTGTCATTTCCAATTTCAGGCAGACTGCCGAAAAAGCACTCGATCTAGGCATGCAGGTCAATGCCGGCCACGACCTCACTCTCCTGAATTTGAGAAAACTCATTGAGGAAATTCCTGAAATCGCAGAAGTTTCAATCGGTCATGCCTTAACCGTGGAAGCACTCCAGCAAGGCTGGGAGACCACCATCCAGAACTATCTCGAAATTCTAAAGCCTGCCGCATGACCTCCGACCTCGAGGTGGATTTCATCATCCCATCTACTGTGCGATCGATTCGGCAGCGACTGCTCAGATGGTATCAAACCCATGCCCGGGAACTCCCCTGGCGCTCAGTCCCTACTCCTTATCGCGTCGCAGTGTCGGAATTGATGCTGCAGCAGACCCAGATCAAGACCGTCCTTCCCTACTACCACCGCTGGATGGAGCGCTTTCCCGACTGGGGCAGCCTGGCTCGCGCCCGGGAACAAACGGTGCTGAAGCATTGGGAGGGACTCGGTTATTATTCCAGAGCGCGGAACCTACATCGTCTGGCCAAGGTAGTCCTCACCGACTACGGCGGAGAGCTACCTGATGATAAACTGTCTCTGCTCAAGCTCCCCGGTATCGGCCCCTACACCGCCGGAGCCATCCTCTCCATTGCCTTTCAGAAGCAGGAACCTCTCGTCGATGGAAATGTGGAACGCGTTCTCGCCAGACTCTTTAACTGGCATCAGGAAATTAAATCAAAGCACAGTCAACAACAGCTCTGGGCATGGGCAAAACAATTGACCCCAGCAAGACATCCAGGTGATTTCAATCAGGCCCTCATGGAACTCGGCGCATTGATCTGCACTCCTAGAAACCCTCAATGCCTGATCTGTCCATTAAAGACAACATGTCAGGCCGGGGAGCCGGAAAAGCTCCCCGTCAAACGAGCGAAAGAAACAATGCTGGAATCGGCCTCCTACGCGGTCATCACTGAAGCCAATAAGATCTGGCTGCTTCAGCCCGGTTCACCAGGACGATGGAAGGATCTCTATCGCCTGCCTGAGTTCGATGAGAAAGTGATGTCGAATGGCCCCCTCCTCCATGCCTTCAAATTCGCCATCACCAAGTATCAAGTCTCCGCTCAGCTCATTCAAACAGGATGGAATACGACCGCGCCCCAGACGGGTGAATATGTATTGATTGATGACTTAAAAAAACTCAGCCTCCCCTCGCCACATCGCAAAGCGCTCCAGGCTGCAGGCGTGATTCGTTCCCACCAATAAGGGACGGAGTGAACTCCGTCCCTTATTGGTGGCTCGGCGGAGGGCGGCGGCAGAGACACAAAATCGTCTGCCTTAAAAAAACTACCCGCTTTTCCCCGAGCTTAATGTGAAAGTGGAAGGAGCTCAGCGACCAAGCCAAACCGCAGATTATGAAACGAATGCTGCACCTTCATCACGCCTGACAACTTCATCACTTCGAGGATTGGAATCAGAGCAAGCGGGTAAATATCTGCACGCTGCCTGGGGAGGCCGGAAATCTGGAAACGTTCTTCCATCTCCATCTTCCCAATTCGCTGGCACAAGCTTTCGATTTCATCAAAAGCTAATTCAGGGCCAAAGCCTTCAAGGGTTTGACCTTGCTCGCTGGCCAGAATAGCACGCGTCATCGTAAAGGCTCCACCTGTACCTGCCCAGGCTGCCTTCTCTTTTCTTACCCCTTCCCAGTCGAATCTTGAATTGAGAAGAATGTCTCGTGAATCAGACGCGATTTGGTTGCAGATCTCGTTGCTCATCTCTCCACCCTGGCCGGACTGGTATTGATGCAGGAGTCGGACCGCACCTAATGGCAGGCTGATCGCCTGACATACATCTTGTCCATGCCCAAAGATCAATTCGAGACTCCCCCCACCCTGATCCATGAGGCAGAATGCCTCGCTTTCCGGAGTCCATTGAGGATCAGTCAAAAGGCCGGCTGCGATGTAGGTTGCTTCCTCACTGCCACTGAGGATCCTAAGATCCAATCCTGTCTGAGCATGAATACACTCCTTGAGAGCCGCTGCGTTTTTCGCTTCTCGGACCGCACTCGTTGCAGTGACCGTGATCCGATTTGGCTCGTAGGACTTGGCCAGCTCTGTGAGTTCGGCCACTGCCCCCATTGCGGCTTTGATACGTTCTGGTGGCAGCTGACGCGATTCAAAATCACCACTGATTCGACATTCCAGGGTTTTTTCGAACAAGACCCGGATCGATCGCGATGTCGCCTGTTCTGCCACGAGTAACTTAATACTGTTACTTCCCAGATCTATAACCGCCGCTCTCTCTGACACTGCTTGCAGAATGGGTATTGTTCGTAGAGCGTTCAAGAGTAACCTGATAGAAGATGTTGAAAGAAAACCTGACCAAACTCGGTGAGAAAGAAGATTCCTATCACTATCGCCGTTGGTTCTCTGATGATGAATTTCACCTCACTTTGGATTACGATACAAACAGTGTCCTCCTTCTTCTCACTCTGACCTATGATTATCAGGGGCAGGCGAAGGTCCTACGCTGGTCACCATCACATCCCCCACATCATCATCGACTCGATCCAGGTGAGGATAACCCCGCGCGCAACCAGAGCCCTCTGGTTATGGAAAAAACGGAACCAGACCCTGTCTATAAGAAACGATTTCTCGCCTCGTCAGGAGACATTCCGGAAGAAATTAGAGACTTGGTCCTTCAACTTTGGGATCCAGAGCGCTCCTAATCCATAAGGGACGGAGTAAACTCCGTCCCTTATGGATTAGAGCCGCCTCAACTGCTCGATCTGGTACCCGTCACCTTCTTCGATCATTTCCTCGAATTCAAAGAATTCCTCAAAGGAAGGCAAATGAGTATCCCCCTCGGGCTTACCTTTGACCCGGGTCAGCAGCAGCTGATGACATAGTGGAAAGAATTCTTCATAAACTTTCGCCCCACCACAGATATAAATTTTCTCCTCATCTTCCTTCTTTCGATCCAGGACTTCCTGCACAGACCGAACGACTTCAATACCATCCGTTGCTTCCATAGTTCGGCTGAGCACCAGATTGGTGCGCTTCGGCAGGGGTCGACCTATTCCTTCATAAGTGGTTTTTCCAAACAGAATCGTACCCCCTATGGTAGTACGCTTAAAAAACTGAAGATCGGCCGGCAAATGCCAGGGCAGGACTCCGTCCTTCCCTATCACCCGGTTCTCCGCCATTGCGGCAATAGCTATTAATTCTGGCATCTACTAAACATCTCCCATCTCTGGCTCAAATCCGCATATCGCATAAGCACCTGCCCGCCGTAGCTTCATGCGAAGGAGGGCGGCAATAGCGACTAGTTCTGGCATCTACTCTATATCCCCCATGTCCAACTCAAATCCGCATATCGCACAAACACCTGCCCGCCGTAGCTTTACGCGAAGGAGGGCGGCAATTGCTATTAATTCAGGCATTTACTCACTATCTCCTATCTGAAACTCAGAAGTAAGAATGAAGAAGGTAGAATTCATTTCATCATTCGTCATTCTGCCTTCCCACTTCAAACAGCAATCGGAGCCTTGATCCCCGGATGAGGGTCATAATCCAATAGTTCAAAGTCCTCGAATTTAAAATCGAAAATACTCTGGACCTCGGGATTCAATTTCATTTGCGGATAGGGTCGAGCCTCACGACTGAGCTGAAGTTGCACCTGTTCTGCATGATTCGTATAGATGTGAACGTCTCCAAAAGTATGCACAAATTCGGCAGCCTTGTAGCCAGTAACCTGTGCAATCATCATGGTCAGCAGTGCGTAGGACGCGATGTTGAAGGGAACGCCAAGAAATAGATCCGCACTGCGCTGATAAAGTTGGCAGCTTAACTCTCTCTTATCCGGATCCGCGTAGAATTGAAAAAGAGCGTGGCACGGAGTCAGTGCCATTTTTTCCAGTTCCCCGGCGTTCCAGGCATTCACGATCAACCTTCGGCTCCAAGGGTCTTTCTCGATGGTCTCGATGACACGCTCGATCTGATTGACCGTTCCACCATCAGGCTTCGACCAACTGACCCATTGCTTTCCGTAGATAGGGCCCAGATTTCCATCCTCATCTGCCCATTCATCCCAGATCGAAACTCCATGCTCCTGAAGCCAGCGAACATTGGTATCCCCGTTTAAGAACCAGAGCAGTTCATAAATGATCGATTTGAGGTGGACCTTCTTCGTCGTGATCAAAGGAAACGAATCACGAAGATCGAACCGGACTTGAGCCCCAAAAAGTGACTTGGTCCCGACTCCCGTCCGGTCCTTCCGTTCCTGACCGTTTTCCCAGACATGCTGAAGGAGTTGCTCGTAAGAAGTCACAAGTTCGAAAATTACTCTTTTAACAGCTCCCATCAACCCCGAATAAATAATGTTACAGGTGTGACATTATTTATTATTGGTTCGATTAGGATTGGTCGATGAAGGTGAGGACGTCGTCGGCTTGCTTCTTGGTAGAGGCCTTGGTATCGACCCAGACCAGTTTCCCGTCTTTGAAGAGGAAGGCCTGACGGGCGGCAAAGGCATTGGCACGGACTGGAACCCCAAAGGCCTCACATAGTTTGGCATTGATATCGGCGATCAGGGTAAACGGCAGGTTATATTTATCTTTAAAGGCTTTCTGATCAGCTGGTTTATCACAGCTGACTCCATAGACAGTGACCCCCTTATCGGTCAGGGTCTCAAATGAGTCCCGCAGGCTGCAGGCCTGAGCAGTGCATCCCGGTGTATCCGCCTTAGGGTAAAAATAAACGAGCCCCCAACCGCTGGCGAGCGATTCATGGAGAGCGAATTTCTCACCTTCTTCGTTCATGACTTCGATTTCTGGTAAAGCAGCACCTGTTTTGAGCGGCTCTGCTCCTAAGCCTAAAAATTCTCCTAATCCCATAACTAACCCCAGTGCGATGAAGGTCGCGACCTTTCTTGTTCTTATATTCATCAGATTCCTTTATTTGTTATAGCTCTCGCCATCCAGTGACACTACCACCCTCAAATTGAACTTCAAATGTGTCGATCACATAAGACTCCCAGCGGGTGGAATAATAACAGTATGGAAAAGGACCATGGGGCCCAAGAAAGTATGTTCCCCTGGCTCTGACCGGATAACTGACGATGGTGCTGTAAACCCAACGCTCATAGGAAACGCCCTTTTCCCTGCCTCTGAGCACACGACTAGGCCGCCCCAAAGCCACATAAACCGCGTCGGTATTCAGGCCCTCCTTGATTTGACCACTCAGAACCAGACTCTGGTCTGATTTACTCAAGTTAGCAAAGGCCTCCGGTCTCTCTTCAGCACGCTTCTGGGGAGTCGAACACCCCACCACGAAAAAAAACGCTATCACCATCTGCTGCCACCGCATCAATCCATCTTACTGATCTTTAGCTAAAAAGACACCCGTCATTTTTAAGGTTTTTTGACACCACAGAGTCACGGAGGACACAGAGGTTCCATTTAAGTCACGGTTATCATTTGTATTTTTGAGATCTATAGTGGCTGTCCTTAGTCTCAAAATTCTCTGTGCTCTCTGTATCTCAGCGTTTAAGTTCCCCTCATGAAGAAGGTTATTCTGGTTTTCTTATGGCTCCTCACGGTAGCTGTGCTCTTAGCCCTCTCACCGTGGGGAGCCATAAGAAAACCAGAATAACCTTCTTCATGAGGGGAAC
>JBCBYL010000018.1:0-30382 GCA_039815855.1 Verrucomicrobiota bacterium | reverse complement strand
TTGAACCTGCGACCTTCAGGTTATGAGCCTGACGAGCTGCCTGGCTGCTCCACCCCGCAATTGAGAACTTGAAAACATATCGAAATCCGATTCATTGTCAACGGCGTTTCAGAGAAAAGAGGCTTTTACTCTAAAGGGGGTGGTGCTCATTCGGTCCTGACCCCTGAATCGACAAGTTGTCCAGTCGAGGTATAGTTTGAACCCGATGCCAGAATGGTTACCTAAATTATCACTAAGTATGGGGCTACTGCTCTTGTCATGGTCCTTCCTCCGGTCTGAACTGCTCTGGAAGCGGAAGGTTGGAGTCTGGTTTCTACCTCTGACCTTGGCGGTGGTGATGTGGATCTGGACTTCGAGCATCTTGCTGGCTCTGATGGCGCTCGTGCTCTGGTTCGGGTTACCTCTCTTTCAAACGACAATTGCATCTCGAAAGCTCCGCTTTTCTTATCAACGAAAACTGGAGACAGCCAGCCTGTCTCTGGAGGAATTCCCCGGTTTGCATCAGGCCAGTCAAGAAGTTCGAGAAGGTGACTTTGACTTCATGGGCGACTATTGGTTAAAGCCTTCGCCCCAGGAACAGGCGTTTCGCTTGTTTCAACATCGGACCAAAGCGATCTCTGGAGCGGTGGCGTTGGTGCGTCAGGGGCCATTTCAACTGATTTATCGTATTCTGGCGACCAGGAGCCAAGATGGTGCCCTCTGGATGACGTGGGATTACCCCTTAGCCTACGGACTGGAAATGCCTCCGGGCTTTAATATCTATCGTTATCTCGATGCTGAGGATGTGACGGAGCTGGTTGACCAGCACGATGCTTTTTTAGAACTGAATGAGGTCAAAGCGGGGCTTGAGAGCGATGGATCAGCTAGTGTCTACGCTCTCTTTGAAGAAATTTTTCAGACGACTATGGTTCATAATCTCAAGGTGGGGATGCTGAAACGTGCTGATGAATCAGATGAAATTCGCTACACGTGGAAGGGAACGTTCTTCTTGCTCAGACAGGTCCTCAGAGAAGTGGTCTCTGCATGAGATACTCTTTTTAAGAAAGGGGTAATGGATTCGATGAGGAACGGAGTCTACCCCGTCTCTGATTCCCAGAAAACGATTCGTGTTCGTTCGTGTTTATTCGTGGTTGGTAAGACGGTCTTCTACAGAGATTACCCCGGCCAGGTTACGGTAAGGAGTTCGCCCTCATCTTCTAAACAACTGATTTCGATTTCTCCAGAATCAGCTGTGATCATGAAGCTGGTCCCTCTTTCTAATTCCTGATCGCCTACTTTAAAACGACCATGGGAATTAAATCCATAGACACAACTCTTAGGTGAAATGGTCATGTGCCTGGACTCTTTATCGAAGAAGAAAGAGCGATAGAGATTGAAATAGACACATTCGATGACGGTTTCTCCATGGGGCTGGGTAAAAATAGGCTCAATGTCATCATAATCGATGCACTCTAGCGATTCCTGGATATGGAGCTGGCGTGGTTGACCGGTCTTGGCATCCACCCGGTCCCAGTCATAAACACGGAAGGTGGTGTCTGAATTCTGCTGAACCTCAAGGATCAGGTTGCCGCCCCCAATGGCATGGACACGGCCGGATGGAAGGAACATGGTTTCCCCCGGTTGCGTTGGTAAAACATGAAAGCAATCTGCAACCGTCTTGTCTTCTATCGCGGAGCTAAATTTATCGCGAGTGACGCCTTCTTTGAGTCCGACATAAATTTCAGCTTCTTTCTCGGTTTCAATGAAATACCAGCATTCTGTTTTGGGCTCTCCATCGAACTTTTCGGCGAGGTGGGCAGGAGGGTGGACTTGGAGGGATAATTTTTCCTTCGCATCCAGAACTTTGATCAAGAGCGGGAAGCGTTCGGAAGCCGGTGCCGCAGTGCCGAATAGGGTAGCTTTTTCTGCAGAGGTCCAAAGCTGGTGCAGAGACGCATTTTTTCCTGCGACCTGACTTTGCGCTTCTTCCCGGTCCGAGACTTCCCACGATTCACCAATCTTCGTTTCTGGTGGTAATTGGCGATTCAAACTGGTTTCGAGAGTGCGCCCTCCCCAAATCCGTTCCTGATAGATGGGTTCAAATGTGAGTACTGACATACAGATGACTTAGCAAAGCTAATTTGTAGGGCGAATTAATTTTCCCTTTCCCTCATTTTTTCTAGCGTGGGAAATCCCATGGCCGGCCATCTTGGAAGGCGGCCGCAATTTTCCATTCTCCCTCTCTCCAGACCCAAGGGAGGTGGAAGATCATTCCTGATTCCTTGGCACCTCTTTCAAAGCGGATGAACTTCGCTTCGGCATAGTCATTTTAAACAAATAAGGGAGTGGAAAGAAAGGCGTATTGGAAGCCGGCTTGGAGATCACGCTGATGGACCATCATGCTGGCGCGCTCGAGGGTGAAGCCAGATTGGAGGATACGTTTTTTGAGTGCTTCTGAAACATAGGGCCGGACCCGCTTGTGTTGATATTCATTGAGATCGTCGACATGAGAGCGCATCTGTTCTTCAAAGATTTCCTCTGGGCTTTTCGAAATGAGAAACCAGAGGTAGATGAACAGAATAGTGGCGGCTGAAATGATCAGGGCATTTTTCGGCATGACATACGTTATCCTCACTGGGAGGTGGAGGGATACTGATATTTAGCTGTACCTTTAGCCATATTTTCTCTATAAACATGTAAAAATGTATGTCCGCAAAAGCGTCTAGGAGTCAGATTGAAGGGGGAGAGAGAAGTCTGCTCCAGGAATTGCTGGCAATTGCCATCCTCGGGATGGGGTTGCTCCTGCTCTTAGCCTTGATTTCTCACGATCCGGGTGACTCCTCTTTCTGGCAATCACCAACCAATGACCCGCCCTCCAATTTTATTGGTCCGGTAGGTGCGTTGTTATCCAGCCTGGGGATTTTGTTTTTCGGATTGGGAGCCTTTCTTTTCCCGCTTCTGATGATCATCGGGGGATTGACCCTGCTCTTTACACGCCCGATACGCTATTTGATCAAGCTGGGATGGTTTAGCATGATACTGATCAGTGGCTCAGGCTTACTGCAGATGCTGAGTTCGACCATTGGTCCTTACGGGGCATCTGAGTTTACTGGTGGGTTGGCCGGCTACTTTGTCTATGACCAGTTTCTCGCTAAATTCCTGGGCACAGCTGGAGCCGGGATGAGCTTGGGGTTTCTTTATTTCTGTGGGCTGATTCTTCTTTTTGAGGTCAGACCCATCCAACTATCCAAAGCTTTTTTTGCCTGGATGGCGAAGCAGATCGACGAATGGCAGCAGAGGCAGTTAGACCGTGCGGATCCGATTGAACGGCTTGAGATGGAACAGAAACGGATTGAGAAGGAAAAGCGCCGGCTCGAGAAGAAAATGACCAAGAAAGAGAGCAATGAGAAAGCTCTGGCTGAAGATAGTAGTGTCCTGAGCCCCGGGCAGGAAGATTGGGGAGAATCACCTTCCTCCCGACCTTCTCCAAGAGTCATTGATACGACCCAAAGAGAGAAGGCAGATGGGGCAGACTGGCCGGAGCCGAAACTATCGCCAGAAGCTCCAGAAGCGGAATCAGAAATAAAGCCAGATAGTGAAAAGCGGGAAGCTCGTAAGCCGATTGTGACCAAGGCGGATGCGAAGGAGCAAGAGCAGGAAGCGATGAAGATCAGCGAGGAGGAGCAAGCCTCCGATTTCTCCAAGTATGAATTGCCATCAGTTGATCTTTTAACGAAGGGGTCACCAGCCGGATCAGGGGGGATGGATGAATCTGCTTTGAAGCGGAATCAAGAGCTTCTTATTGAGACCCTAAAACAGTTTGGTATCGATGTGGAGGCGGGAGATATTACGAGGGGCGCGACGATTACTCGTTACGAAGTGTATCCTGCGCCAGGGGTCCGTGTGGAACGGATCGCCAAGATGCATAAGAACATCGCAAGGGCGATGCGGGCTGAGAGTATCAATATCCTCGCCCCGATTCCCGGGAAAGACACCGTCGGGATTGAGATTGGTAACTCGAAGAAGGCGATGGTGCTATTGCGGGACCTATTCGAATCAGATGGCTGGACCCAATCCAAAGCCAAGCTTCCCATTGCTCTAGGTAAGGATGTTTATGGAAAAGTCATGGTGGCCGATCTGGCCGAAATGCCTCACCTCCTGATCGGAGGCAGCACGGGATCTGGAAAGTCAGTTTGCATCAACTGCGTGTTGATGAGTTTCCTCTATCGGTTTAATCCCGATGAACTGCGGATCATTATGGTCGATCCGAAAGTCGTGGAGTTGCAAATTTACAATGACCTGCCGCACCTGGTGGTGCCTGTAGTCACAGAGGTAAAGAAAGTCATGGTGGCTTTTAAGTGGGTCATTAACGAGATGGAGAAACGCTACCGGATCCTGGCCAAAGCCGGGGTCCGTAATATCACCGCCTATAATGCGAAGATGGCAGAACAGCGCACCAATCGAAGTGCCGAGGAATTGGACCTGAAAGCGAAGCTGGAACAAAGCGAGGAAGGTTCAGAGGATACACTTCCCGGTATGGGCTCGACTACCTCTGATGATGAGATGCCAGAGAAACTGCCTTATATTGTTCTGATTATCGATGAGTTGGCTGATTTAATGCAGCAGTCGCCTGCTGATGTCGAGTTGGCCATTGCCCGTCTGTCTGCGAAGGCGAGGGCGGCAGGAATTCATCTTATCATTGCTACCCAAACTCCGCGCGCGCAGGTGATCACCGGCGTGATAAAAACGAATGTGCCATGTCGGGTCGCCTTCCAAGTTCCGAGCGCTCTGGATTCACGAGTGATCTTAGACGAGAACGGGGCTGAGAACCTCATGGGTAAGGGAGACCTTCTTTATCTGCCGCCCGGCTCTGCACGGGTGATCAGAGCGCAAGGTGCATTTGTCTCTGATCAGGAAGTGGGCGATGTGGTCGACCAAATTAAGGGCCAAAGCACGCCGCGCTTTGAATCGGAAATTCACGACAAATTAAATCGTTCTTCTGATGAAGCATCCGGAGACTTAAGTGATACAGACCGGCAAATGCTCGAAAAAGCACTGGAAGTGGTTCTTCAAGAAAAAAAGGCTTCCACCTCGATGGTGCAAAGACGGCTTCGAATAGGCTACAATACGGCTGCGCGTCTGATCGACCTGCTTGAGGACTATGGTGTCATCGGCCCTCAGGAAGGGGCGAAGGCGCGTGAGATCCTGATCGATCCTGACCAATTCGACACGGATGCCTTCATGGAAACGCTCTAGGACCCAAAATCAACTGGCAATGCCGGTTGATGTGTGCAGATTAACAATCTTCGTTCTATGAGTGCCGATTCAGAGTTAAAGACCGTTGGAGAACAGCTCCGTGAAGCACGTGAGGCTAAAGGGTGGACTATCGAGGAAGCGGCCAGACGCACCAAGCTACCTAAAATCAATCTCGAGCGTCTTGAGGAGAACCAGTTTGAGTTCTTTCCCAGTTTATCCAATGCGCGGGGATTTGTGCGCATTTATGCCCGCGAGTTAGAATTAAATGGTTGGGACCTTCTTCGGAAATTTGAAGGAGGAACGGAGATCGCTGCGGAAGCCTATGATTTACGGCCTGAGGACCTGCAAGCCATTCCACACCGGCGTCAGCCGCTGCGAATCAAGCCTCCTAAGATCAGTATCGTCTTTTTTGCCCTCGTCCTGCTCATTGCCCTCGGGGTGGGAGGAGTGCGCCTCTATCAGATCTGGCCATCCCTTGTCGGAGAAGATTCGACAGCATTGACACAGGAAGCGACTCCGGAGGTGGCAGAGCCACCAGCCAACCCGGTTGATCTGGCACCGGCACTTCCAGCTCAACCATCCAAGCCTGCAGATAATGCTCCCCCTAAAGCTGTTCCAGTTACTCCTGTCGCCGAGCCTGCAATTCCACGCGCGACACCTGTTGCTCAAGCTGCGGTTCCGGCGGCAGAGGCGATAGCAGTTGAAACCAATCATACCCTTCAACTCAGAGCGGCACGTAGCGCTCGCAGTCATCAAAGGTGGGTCAGAGTGATCGCGATCAATAACGGTCAGCAACAAGTTCTTTTTCAAGATCTGCTTCCTGCCGGGGAGCTAGTGCCACAATCTCCTTGGAAGGCCGATCAGTTCGTTATCAAATTCGGCGAGGCTTCTAAAGTCGATATCATTTACGACGGAACGAATGAGGGAACGTACGAGCGCCCCGGTGTGCAAACGGTTCGCCTTCCCATTGAGCCATAACCGATCTCGATGAATTTGCCGAACCGGTTAACGTGCGCCCGATTGGTGCTCTGCTTGTTATTAGCATTTGTCTTTTCCCTGGACACAGAATGGCGCGGAAGCGCGGCACTGGTTATTTTCGTCATCGCGAGCCTGACTGACTGGCTCGATGGGTATCTAGCCCGAAAGTGGAATCAGATTACCGATTTAGGAAAACTACTCGACCCACTCGCTGACAAGGTACTCGTCTCTATTGGTTACATTGGATTGGTCTCAGAAGACATGTGTGCGGTCTGGATCCTCTCACTGATCATATCACGAGAATTTCTCATTACCGGATTAAGGGTATTAGCTGCTGCCAAAGGTGCTATCCTGGCTGCGGAGCGGATTGGTAAGCATAAAACGATTTCACAAATGGTTGCTCTCTCAGTCGGGCTCTTCCTTCTCGCCTTCCTGGACCTGGGATTAGAGCAGTATTGGATCGCTAAGTTGTTTGCCTCCTTACTCGACCCCTTATTATGGCTTACAGTCGTGATTACGGTGTATTCGGGACTTGCCTATTTCATGAAGAACCGGAGCCTGCTGGCTGAATAAGATGGCTTACTCGGTCCTAGTTCCTCTCGCCGAAGGTTTCGAAGAGATTGAGATGATCGTCCCCGTCGACATGTTTCGCCGTGCTGGATGGAATGTGGTTACGGCCAGCATCGGCCAGGTTTCTCTTACCGCTACCAGGCAAACCCACCATCTTGCTGATTCAGAGTGGGGAGAGGCTTCGCAGCAGGAGTACGATATCGTTTACCTGCCCGGAGGACAGCCAGGGGCTACCCACCTTCTTCAGTTTCCTCCGTTGCTCGACTACCTCCAGAACCATTATCAAAAAGGCGGCTGGCTAGCTGCTATCTGTGCTGCGCCTCTGATTTTAATCGAAGCGGGGATCATTGATGAGAAAACTCCTTTCACGCTCCATCCTGCCCATCGACAGGATGCAAAGGACTATGCGTGGACAGAAGAGCGGGTGGTTGTGCATCAGAAGCTGATTACCGGGATGGCAGCGGGAATTGCCCCTGAACTCACCTTTCGCATTTTCAACGAGATCACCGGTAACCAGGAATTATCCGAATCAGTGAATGCCGGATTACATTTCCCAAAGGGATTCATCTCCTAGACAGAGCTGATCTGGTTCGCTACAACGAATGACCCATGAGTATTAATACAGACGACAAACGTATCCGTGGTAAACGACCGCTAATTCCTCCGGCGATATTGATTGAAGATATACCGCTGGCCGAGCCGGTCTCCCAATTGATCACCGCCACCCGACAAGAGACCTCAAAGATCTTCAAGGGTGAAGATGACCGACTCGCTATTGTTGTGGGGCCCTGTTCAATTCACGATACCGAAGCTGCCATAGACTATGCGAGCAGCCTGGTCAAAGAGGCCAAGCAGTTTGAAGATGATCTTCTCATTCTGATGCGTGTTTATTTTGAAAAGCCGAGAACGGTCGTGGGCTGGAAGGGGCTGATTAATGACCCCTTTATTGATAACACCTTCCAAATTAACAAGGGCCTGCGTATGGCGCGTGGACTCCTGCACGAGGTTGCTGCCATGGGCCTGCCGACCGCAACAGAGTTTCTCGATACTATCATCCCACAATTTATTGCTGATCTGGTTTCATGGGCTGCAATCGGGGCGCGCACCACAGAAAGCCAGATCCACAGAGAACTCACTTCTGGACTCTCGATGCCGGTCGGTTTTAAAAATGGAACAGGTGGGGGAGTGAAAGTCGCGGTGGATGGAGTCAGTTCTGCGAGAAACCCACACTGGTTCCCGTCTGTGACAAAGGAAGGCGTCGCAGCTATTTTTCAAACCAATGGGAACGAGGATGCTCATATCATTCTTCGCGGTGGATCAAGTGGGACGAATTATGATGCAGAATCGATTGCAAGTGCCGTGGAAATGCTCACGAAAGCAGAACTCCCACCTTATCTGATGGTGGACTGTAGCCATGCGAATAGTCATAAGGACTTTTCTAAGCAGCCTGTCGTGGCTCAGTCTTTGGCCGATCAGATCGCAGGAGGCAACCACTCCATTGCGGGAATTATGCTGGAAAGTAACTTAGTCGAAGGAAAGCAAAGCTACGATCCAACTCATTCTGTCTATGGCCAAAGTATTACCGATGGATGTTTAGCCTATCGCGATACCGTTCCGGTTCTGGAAAATCTGGCCAAAGCGGTTCAGTCTCGAAGAAAATCAGGAGCTTAAGTTTTTCCTGCCGCTAGCCTTCTAACTGGATCTGAGGTGCTTTTTCTGGATGCCAGGGATTGACCTTAAATTGGTCCTCTAAGAGGGTCTTGGCATAAGCTTGGGTCATCTGGCATAGCGCATCGACGTTCAGGTCCATACAGACCGGAAGAAATTCCTGAAGCAGTTCGGTTGAACGCTCAATGAGGCGATAAGCCGGGGCTAATCGTTGACCGTGGGCATGATGATTGGGGTAGAGGTAATTTAACCTCATATGGACAAACGCACCTGCAACCTGAATGAGCCCTTTGTAAAAAAGGTAATGCCCTTTATTTTTGGGCTGATCGAGCCATAGCTCCTCCAAGACGTCATGGGCTTCATAATACAGTTGTTCATTGAAGCACCGAAAGTAGCCAATGTAGTGGCTGTCATATTCTGGATGATCACAATCAGCAATCAGTTTGGCAATTTTTGGCGATTTATGGGTCAACATGGTCTTGTTCTCAGCAAAGAGATCAGGCAGGCTAAATCAAAATTATGAAGCTTAATAAATTTTTAGCTTTAGTTCCCTACCGGATCCCTATCAATATCACGATCCTACAAAATACCGCCAGGGATATGTTGCGTGAAGCAAAAGACGTCGAATCACTGGCACAATTTTTAGGATGGGAGGCGGATACAGATGTGCTCGTGGAAGGCTTTGCCCCGGTCAAGAATGCCAAACATCTCGGGAAACTGGTCAAAGAGAATCGGGAGAGAACTATTTTAAAAGCGCGTCGAGTGGCTAAAGGATTTACGAAAATGTCGACTCCACGCACCGGCCTCAAGGGATGGTTCCAAAAGAAGTTTCACGATCCCAAGGAAATGAAGCTCCCCGTCACCGAAGACATCTACAGCTGGGTGGCCGCATTACCGCGTTACGCCTTACTGGTATCGATGCATGATGCCCTTTTAGCCTATTGCTCCTCAGCAGAACCGCGTCGGATGGATGTTGAAGAAATGACGGAATTTACAGATCCGCTGGCTAATGCAATTACCCGCCATCTTCAGGGAGAAGTGGATCGCTTCCAAACAGCGCTCAATCAGCCGTTAAAGAATATAGACCCCTCTGTTTTGATTGCGCATTTTCCGGGTTATGTTCTCAAATTCGAACAAGACAATAGCATTGCTTACTATTACGGTGAGCGATTTGAATAATCTTTAAATGATGCAAACTAAGAAAATTATGATTGCCGGGGGAGGACCTGCCGGACTAACAGCCGCTGCGGAACTGGTTGAAAATGGACATCACGTTGATGTCTTTGAGAAAGATCCAGTTTATGTGGGTGGTATCGCCAGAACAGCTCATTACAAGGGATACCGTTTTGATATTGGTGGGCATCGCTTTTTCAGTAAGAGTCAGGAAATCACCGATTGGTGGAAGAAACGCCTGCCAGATGATTTTATCCAAGTACGGCGACTCTCCCGGATCTTCTACGGGGGTAAATTCTACGATTATCCTCTGAAAGCAATGAATGCCTTTTGGAATTTGGGGCCGATCAATAGTTTCCTATGCGCCTTAAGTTATGCTTACGTTCAGGTTTTTCCTATCCGCCCGGAAAAATCGTTTCAGGATTGGGTGACGAACCGCTTCGGAAAGCGCCTGTTTTCCATTTTTTTTAAGACCTACACCGAGAAAGTCTGGGGCATGCCCTGCGATGAAATCAGTGCCGACTGGGCGGCCCAGCGGATCAAGGGACTCTCACTCCTCAAGGCAGTTTGGTTCGCGCTTATGCCTCAGAAGGGGCGTGGCAAGGATGGACAGGTAGTGAAAACCCTTATCGATCAGTTTGAATACCCGCGCTTAGGGCCAGGGATGATGTGGGAGAAGACGCGTGATGATATTCGAGCAGCCGGGAGTGAAGTTCATCATGGAGTCGAGGTGATTCGCCTGGAAAGAGAGGGCAATTTAATTCAGCGCATGATTACTCAAGATGAGAATGGGGAAGAGAAATCATGGGAAGGGGATGCCTTTATTGTTTCCATGCCCTTACAGGAAACCGTTCGGCGTATCCAACCTCCTTTATCAGAACAAGCGCTGCGAGCTGCGGATCAGCTCAAGTACCGCGACTTTTTAACAGTGGCGCTCATGGTCAGGAAACCGGAACTCTTCCCGGATAATTGGATCTACGTTCACGATTCCGGTGTGAAATTGGGCCGGATCCAGAATTTTAATAATTGGAGTCAGGAAATGATCCCGGAAGAAGGAGTCACTTGCCTGGGGCTGGAGTATTTTTGTTTTGAGGGGGATGGACTCTGGACGATGACAGACGACGCTCTCATTGAGCTCGGAAAGAAGGAACTGCAGCAACTGGGACTGGTCCAATCCTCCGATGTTTTTGATGGTGCCGTGGTGCGGATGCCAAAGTCTTATCCGGTTTATGATGAGGCGTACCAGGACGCAGTTGGCACGATTCGCAAGGAGATCACCGCCTTGGAAAATCTAGAAGCGGTCGGGCGTAATGGGCTTCATAAATATAATAACCAGGACCATTCAATGATGACGGCACTCTTAGCAGCAAGAAACCTAATGGGTGAAAAGTATGACGTCTGGCAGGTGAATACGGATGCAGAGTATCATGAGTCTGGTGAGACCAATGACCAAGCGGGCAGGATGGTCCCCGGTAAAGCGACGACCTAGAAGCAGTTGCCATGCACTTCTAGCGCCTTGTCCTCTTAATTGAAGAGAGCATAGTACGTTCAATGTCAGATTCTGCTTTAGATGAGAGAAAAGCTGCAGCGGATAAGATTAAATCTTCTCCCAAGCGCTATAAAGTCTGTGAATGCTGTGGCTCTATTGTTGCACGTAAAGTCGATATCTGCCCCAACTGTAATGCTTACCGATTTACTCATGAAACGGAGGAAATCATCAAGCAAGCTGACTTGCTTGCCAGTCGTGAACCTCTTTCCATTGATTTTTCAGACTACGAATAGGTTGTTCATACGCGCCCCTTTCATTCTGATCTAAACTATTTTATGCCAAAAGTCACACTTGCCCACAGTCCTGATCCAGATGATGCCTTTATGTTCTACGCCTTGGCGGAGAACAAGATCGATACTGGTGATTGGGAATTTGAACATGAGTTACAAGATATTCAGACTCTGAATGAAAGAGCCTTCAAAGGAGAATTGGATATCACCGCCGTCTCGATTCATGCTTACTGCCACTTAACAGATCAGTATATCCTGACTCCGTGCGGTGCCAGCATGGGTGATGGATATGGGCCTATCCTGATCGGAAAAAAGAAATTTTCGAAAGATGAGCTCAAATCAATCCGAATTGCCGTCCCGGGCAAACTGACATCAGCTTATCTCCAGCTACAACTCTACTTAGAGGCCCGTGATGAGGAGCTGAATACAGTGGTCGTCCCCTTTGATGAGATCTTTCAGGCGGTCAATGAGGGTAAAGCTGATGCGGGCCTGGTGATCCATGAAGGACAAATTACCTGGGAAGAAGAAGGATTCACTCTCTCTGAAGACCTGGGTATCTGGTGGAAAGAAGAGACTGGAGGACTGCCACTCCCGCTCGGAGGCAATGTCATCAAAAAATCATTTTCTCAGGAAGCACAAGAAGAGATTACCCGGATTTTACGTGAGAGTATTCGCTATGGGCTAGAGCACCGTGAGGCTGGAGTTATCCATTCCATGCCCTTGGGGCGTGGCCTGAACCAGGCCAAAACCGACCGTTTTGTCGGGATGTATGTCAATGAACTCACGCTCGACTACGGTGAGCGTGGTCGGAACGGGATTCGTGAATTTCTAAAGCGTTCCTATGAAGCCGGCTTGCTTTCCTCTCCAGTGACCCCTGAATTTGTTGAGGCGTGAGGCGAATTTGCCATCTGGCACCGTCGGTTGTCTTAGCCGTTTTGATGCTGTTTTCTGCCGGGCTGAATTTACGCGCGGAGGACGCTTCCCTAGATACGGTTCTGGCAGAAAAGATCCTCTCTGAAATCAATCAGGCGAGAATTGAAAATGGGGCAGAGGCTCTGGTCTCAGATCAAAGGTTAATTGGGTTGGCTCAACAATGGGCTAAAAAACAGACCATGAAACACCGGACTCATCTAAGCACCGTTCAAAAAGCAAATGGGCTTAGTTATTTGAATGAGTGTATTTATCGCTCAAATGGAAACCCTACAGCATCACGTGTTGTCAATGCGTGGCTCAAGAGCAAGGGCCATCGTAAAGGGATTCTCACCTCCAAGGCTAAGTTGGGTGGAGTTGGAGTCTTCCGTAGTAAAAGCGGCTGGGTTTATGTGGTCTTCAATGGGGGCGCCCGGTAACCCTATGGTTGAAAGGGCTGAATGAGGGACGGAGTAAACTCCGTCCATTAACGAATGATGCCGCGCTCGGAATTGCGCACAAATGTGATGAGCGTCTGAATTTCTTCATCACCATTGAAATCCGCTTCCAGCTTTTCCACAGCCTGGCTGGTATTCAGTGAAGGGTCGTAAAGAGCTCTTAACGCCTTACGCAAAAGCCCTACTTTTTCTTCACTAAACCCGCGCCGTTGTAGCCCGACGTAATTTACAGAACGCACTTCAGCCGGGTTGCCATCTGCGATAAAATAGGGAGGGACATCCTGAACGATCTTGGTGCAGCCGCCGACCATCGAATGGCGTCCAATCCGGCAGAATTGATGAGCAGCCGCAAATCCGCTCAGGATGGCATAGTCCTCAACAATGACATGACCGGCTAGGGTGGCGTTATTGGAAAAAATGGTGTGGTTTCCGACAATACAGTTATGCGCGATATGACTATAGGTGAGAAAGAGGTTATGGCTGCCAATCATCGTCTTTTCATTGACGGCCGTCCCCCGGTTGACCGTTACAAATTCACGGAATTCGTTATCGTCCCCGATCTCGCAGTATGTTGGTTCTCCGGTGTATTTGAGGTCTTGGGTTTTGTTCCCTATGACAGAGTAGGGGTGAAAAAGATTATTCTTTCCGATCCGCGTCGGGCCCATGAGAGTGACATTGTTCTTCAGCACTGAGCCTGAGCCCAGTTCAACTCCGTCACTGATAACGCAATAAGGGCCGATCTCCACCTCATCAGCGACTTTTGCTCCTTCAGAAATGATGGCGGTAGGGTGGATCATAAATGTGGGTTCAAAGAGAAAGTTTATTGAATGGCAAAGGTCAGATCACCCTCTGAAACCACTTCGTCATTGACGACGCATTTGCAGGAAGCTTTTCCAATCCGGCCCCGGCTCTTGGTCATTTCCACATTGATGAAGAGTGTATCTCCCGGGAAGACAGGGCGTCTGAACTTCACCTTATCCGCACTCAGGAAGTAGCCGATTTTACCAGGGGTATCCATCTGACGGAGAAGAAGGAGGCTGGCGACTTGGGCCATGGCCTCGACCTGAAGAACACCTGGCATGACCGGATGTCCCGGGAAATGACCTTGGAAGAAAGGCTCATTGATGGTGACTGATTTCACTCCGATTGCTTTGAGGTTTCCTTCAAATTTCACGATCCGATCCAGCATCAGGAAGGGGTAGCGGTGAGGGAGGATTCGCATCACCTCATTAATATCGATACCCGCTTCTCCACGGGGAATGTCTCCCATTGGGAAAACAGCAGTGAGATAATTCTTATGAGCCTTAACGATGGCGCGCGTCAATTCTACGTTTAATCCGTGGCTCGGTTTTGCCGCAATAATGTGGGCCTTGATTGGGAGCGGAAAGAGAGAGAGGTCACCGATAATATCGAGAATCTTATGGCGGACAAATTCATCCTGAAAACGGAGAGGATCTTTGCTCAGGACTTGCTCTCCGCGTATGACGATCGCGTTTTCAAGGCTCCCTCCCTTGATCAGTCCTTTCTCCATCAAGGGTTGAACTTCCTCGTAGAAGACAAAGGTGCGGGCATCCGCAATTTCTGTTTTATAGGTCTCAGGTGTGATTTCCTGGCTAAGGAACTGAGTGAAGTGACCCGTATGGTTAGCGTTCGTGCAACTGATTTTATAGCCATTGTATGGGAGCGCAGCCAGGTAGCTTCCATCCTTGCCCTCAACCACGATGGGGTCTTTGATCTCAAAATACTGCCGTGGTTCCTCAAGTTCGACCTTCCCGCATTTTTCGATGAGTTGGACAAAGATGTCAGCACTGCCATTCCCGATCGGAGGTTCATTGGAATCCATCTCGATAAGGGCATTATCAATTCCCATCGCTCTCAAAGCGGAAAGTAAATGCTCGATGGTGTGGATTTTAATGGCGCCATCGCTGATGGTGGTGGCCCGTTCAACTTGCTTTACGAATTCAACGTGAGCAGGGATGGTGGGCTGATCCTTCAGGTCAACCCTCTTGAACTGGATTCCAGTCTCCGCGTTAGCCGGCTTGAGGGTCAGGTTCACCTTATTGCCGGTATGAAGAGATGTTCCCACGAGAGAAGACTCTCGTTTGATAGTGGTTTGTCGTTGTCCTAACATAATGTCATTTTTGGTAAAAGAAGACCTTACCACGGTAAAAATCAGATTGGCAAGCAGGGCATTCTCTGGGACAAAGCTCCATGCTAATCAAAAACTTACGTCGAAATTTCCTCATCTGGCTTCTCTTCGGTGCGGCAATTTTTTCCCAGTCAATGTGGGCACAGGATGAGACGGAGGTTGAGCCTACGCCTGGCTTGACCCAGACGATTCAGACTTCTCAAGACAAGCTCGCCAATTCACTGAATAACTCTTTAGGGAAGGTGAATGAAGTCATCTTCACCGTCCTATTCTTCGACCTTTCCGGGGGGCTCTTTCAATCTGATGTGATTGATCCAGAAACAGGTGAGACGGTATCCAAGGGGCCGGAACTTCCTTTTCTTGTTGTTTACTTAGCCTGTGGGGCGCTCTTTTTCACCTTCTATCACAAATTCATCAACCTGAGGGCATTTATCCATGCCTGGAAAGTGGTCTGTGGTAAATATGATCAGGGAGAAAAAGTAGGAGATATCAGTCCTTTTAAGGCACTGACTTCTGCTCTGTCCGCTACCGTGGGACTAGGAAATATCGCCGGGGTAGCTGTTGCGATGGTGCTTGGTGGCCCGGGGGCACTTTTTTGGATGATGGTTCTTGGTTTATTCGGAATGACTTCCAAATTCCATGAATCGACATTAGCTCAAATGTATCGGATTAAGAATCCAGACGGGACCATTTCCGGAGGGCCGATGTTTTATTTGTCTAAAGGGCTGGCAGAAAGAGGAAAAGCATGGGAAAAGCCGGCTCGAATCATTGCCATTATATTTGCTGTGTTCTGCATGGGTGCCGCGTTAGGCGGGGGGAATATGTTTCAAGCGAACCAGGCGTTTGAAGGATTTTTCTCCACCTTCATTGAGCCGAATGTGACCGATAATTTAGAAGCTCTCCGTGTTCAGACCAGTTTTGGGTTTGGTATCTTGATGGCTGTTTTTGTCGGAATCGTCGTGATCGGAGGGATCACTCGGATTGGGACCGCGACTTCATTTATTGTCCCCATTATGGCTGTTCTTTATGTATCTGCCTGCGGGGTCATTGTCCTAGGCCATCTCTCACAAGTTCCTGCGTTGATTGGCCAGGTGCTCTCAGATGCCTTCCGGTTTGATTCTGCTTACGGTGGGCTCGTGGGGGCAATGATGGTTGGATTCCAGCGGGCTGCTTTTTCGAGTGAGGCAGGCTTAGGCTCCTCTGCCATTGCTCATTCTGCTGCCAAAACATCTGAGCCGGTGAGGGAAGGGATGGTCGCCAGTTTAGAACCTTTCATTGATACCATCGTCGTCTGCTTTATGACCGGGATGGCTGTTCTGATTACCGGAGCCTATCAAGCTGAAGGTGTCGAAGGAGGAGCGAAAGTGACTTTATATGCTTTTGAGCAGGTTCCCATTCTGAGCGGCTTTTTCCCTGCGGTTCTCTCCATTTGCATCATCCTCTTTGCCTTTTCGACGATGCTCTCCTGGTGCTATTACGGAGAGAGAGCGTGGGGTTACTTGTTTGGGCTCAAATCGGTCTTGGTTTTCCGATTGATCTTCGTGGTCTTTGTCTTTATCGGGACGATTATCAGCCTGGGAGCCGTTATTGACTTTGCCGATGCCATGCTGCTTTCCATGGCTTTGCCGAATATTTTTGGCGGTATTTTATTGGCCGGAAAAGTAAAGTCTGCACTCAGCGACTACTGGCAAAAATTAAAATCAGGCGACTTCGATTCAGAGCCTGATGAATATGAAATTTAAGCGAATTCGTCTTGCCAGTAGAGGACTCGTCCGCAGTTGCCGCATTGGACCAGTTTAGCAGCACCCTTCGCATCAACAATTTCCTGTTGAGTGAGCTTCAAAAGACAGCCACCACAAGTATGGCCATTTACCACTGGGACAATTGCTTTGTCTCCCTTGCTCTCGATCAAACGACGGTAGAGACGCAGAGGCTGGGGAGGGACTTCTTTCTCAAGTTCGGTAATTTCTGCTTCCAGCTTCGTCGACTCTTGTTTGAGGCGTGCTTCCTTACTGGTTAACTCATCACGACGTTTTTTAGCGGTCTCTTCGTATTCGACCACGTTTGAATGTTCAGCATCGACGGCTTTTTTTGCCTCCTCGTATTTCTCCATCAAATCGAGTTCTTTATCTTCGAGCTGCCTAATTTCATCTTTAGCCCGTTTGATTTCATGGGTGAGGGCCTGGTATTCCTCATTCTTTTTGGTCTGAAGTTGCTGGCTTTGGTATTTTTTGATGTTCTCTTCGCGCGTCTTGACTTCCACATCGACCGCCTGTCGGTGAGCCTCGATATGTTGGGCTTCTTTTTTGTGTTCTTCGTATTCGGCAGATTGGCTCTTCAATTTCGATTCAATGAGAGCCGCTTCCTTAGGAATCTGATTGAGTTCTTTTTTGACGCGCGTGAACCGCACATCACGATCTTGAAGGACGAGTAGTTTTTCCAGGGCTTCGATCATGCAGCATGAGATTTAAGCGACTTCCTGAGACTCTGGCAACTATTCATGCTCAGAACTTGAGAAAAGGCTCGCTGGGCCATTATTTAGAGGAGGAGAGCAGTTTTTCAGTATATTTGGCCAGCATGTCGAATTCGATATTCACCGCATCTCCGGCTTGACGTTCGCTCAAAGCCGTTACTTCCCGGGTATGGGGGATAATCCATACGTTGAAGCGGTTACCTTCCACTTTGCCTACGGTCAGGCTGATTCCGTCGATAGCGATGCATCCTTTGGGGACGATGTATCTTTCCCCACCCAGCGGTACCTCGATTTCCAGAGTGTAGTCTCCTGATTCTTCCTGTTCCCAGAGGGTAATGCTGGCTTTTCCGTCGATATGACCAGTGACAAAATGCCCGCCAATTCGGTCTCCCATGGCCAGAGACCTTTCCAAATTGACGATGCTGCCTTCTTTCAAATTTCCGAGGTTGGTCGCTCTCAGGGTTTCTTCGAGAAGATCGTAGGAGAGAACCGTGTTTTCGATTCCAGAGACGGTTAGGCAGCAACCATTGTGGGCAATACTATCACCGAGTTGGACCTCATCGGAAAGAGTGCCGGCATCGACGCGTATCCGTGTTCCACCCTCTATCGCCTGTAAGTCAACGACTCGACCCGTTCCTTCAACAATTCCAGTAAACATAGGGAGAAATCAAAGCGCAGAATTTTTTTGATGCCAAAGAAAAAGTTAGAGCTTATGGACGAGGCCCCGGATTTTGAGATCGGGTCCGACGGCGGTGGAGGATGGGTTAATGAGCTCTAATTTGCGAAAATGATCAGCTCGAACCAAGTCCTTATTCTCGAGATTAAAGGGGGCGTAATAAATGACAGATTCATCGATCAACTGATCGGAAGCGAATTGATTGAGTAAGTTGCCTCCGCCTTCAACGAGAATTCGTCGGATGCCGAGTTCCTGACACTGCTGCCAAAGGTCATTCCAGTTTTTGGGGCTGAGAATGCGGCTGCGATCTGAGAAGGAATCAGTGAGCAGATTCAGGTCAGCGGGTACGTTTCCACTTTGCGTTAATACCAACCGATAGGGTTGGATGGCGACCTCTACCTCTCTAACGGTCAATTGAGGGTTATCGATACGTGCGGTGTTTGCGCCCACCATCACTGCATCCACTTCAGTACGCAGGCGGTTGGCATCAGCGCGCGCTGTTTCGGAAGTCAACCAGGGGCCATCTTGAGCGGGCCGACTCATGTAGCCATCGAGGGAGAAGGCGGCTTTCCCGATGAGGTAAGGACGTTTCATTCTGCAAAGAACTCGGAAATATAGTGGTCAGGAGCAAACGGGTTCAGGTCGGCTGGGGTTTCCCCTGTGCCCAGGTAGAGGGTATCGAGATCGAATTCCTGCTTGAGGGTTGCGATGGCTCCACCCTTGCTCGAGCCTTCCAGCTTGGTGGCAATGACACCAGTGACCTGCAGTATCTCATGGAATTGTTTAGCCTGCTCGATCGCATTTTTCCCACTGGCCCCGTCGATGACGAGGAGTGTTTCCTGAGGTTGACCTGTGTGTTTTCCGATAACGCGCTTCACTTTTTCAAGTTCGCGCATCAGCCCTTCTTTATTATGAAGCCTGCCTGCGGTATCGACCAGGAGGGTAGCGGCTTGATTGGCCAATCCGGATTCGATTCCCTGAAAGGCAGCTGCGGCTGGATCCCCACCTTCCGTGCCAGCGCTGAATCCTGTTCCCAGTCGTTCGGACCAGGTTCTTAATTGTTCAATCGCAGCGGCACGAAACGTATCCGCGGCAACCATGTGAACGGGGTGGTCTGGATGATGAAACCGGTGAGCCAGTTTGGCGATGGTGGTGGTTTTTCCTGTCCCGTTGACCCCGACGATTAGCCAGACCGCAGGCGCCTCAGGGGTGCCGGGCTTGAGTTCACGCACAGGCGTTGGCCAGAGGGAGAGTAATTCCTCTCTGGTGGCCGACTGGATGGTTTCCGCTGAAAGAGGTTGATTCTGGAGACGATCGATGACGGAATCAACGAGATCAAGGCCGAGATCAGCCTGGATGAGAGCAGCCTCCAGTTCGTCCCAATCGATCTTGCCCCCTTGGGCCTGAGCGATCCATTTTTTGAATTGTCCAATCACTGACTGGATGAATGGGGCTTGAGTTCCTTCCGGATGCGGTCGAGGAGACCGTTCACAAATTTACCAGATTCCGGGGTGCTGAGGTCTTTGGCCAGTTCGATGGCCTCATTAATCGCGACCACAGGAGGCACATCATCGCAGTGCAGGATTTCGAAAAGGGCCTGGCGGAGAATGCAGCGATCTACGATGGCCATCCGATCCAGGTCCCAATTCTGAGAAACCTGACTCAGCTGTTTATCTAACTCTTCACGATGAGAGAGGACTCCTTCTATCCGGGGAAAGGCGAAATTCTTGACGCTGGCGGCAGGCTCCGTCATTTCCAGAAAAAGGGCCCACTCTTCTTTCCACTCATGACGATCCGGTTCTCGACATTCCCAAGCGTAGAGAAACTGAGTCGCTAGAACTCGCCCGTCCCTGCGTTTACCCATGATCAGCCTCCAACAGCATCTTGAGACATGCTTCAGCGCACTCGCGCCCGCGATTTTGTTTATTTTCCAGGCAGCGGGCTTGAGCCTGCTCCTCATCTTGTACCGTGAGCACGCCATGGAGAACCGGTTTATCGTATTTCAGCATTAAATCCATGAGGGCACGGCTTGCTTCAGTGGCAATGAGATCGGCATGTGCTGTTTTTCCCTGCCAGATGAGTCCCAGAGCAATGACGGCATCTGTTTCTTCTTTCTCAAGTTCTCTTTTGACGAGAAGAGGAATTTCGAAAGCACCTGGAACCCGCTGGAGGTGGATGGTGTGCCCTTCGAGAGTCGCTCTAGCTGAGGCAATCAATCCTTCAACGAATTCAGGATTATATTCAGAAGCGACGATGCTAATGTTTAGAGGAGAGTGATTCATGACTTCTTATTCATATCGATCTGTTCCACAATTTCGAGGCCATAGGCCGAGAGGGCGATGACGTTTTTTGGTTGGTGGGTGAGGAGTCTCATCTGGCGAACACCGAGGTCGAAGAGGATCTGAGCTCCCAGGCCATATTCTCTCAATTGGCCGGGTTGAGGATTTTTTCGGCGAGGGCGATGCGCTTTCTCCGTGATCTTAAGGTCGCGGACTTTTTTGACCAGAGATGCGTTTTGATCCAGGTGTCGCATGTAAATGAGGACACCAGACCCCTCCTTCGAAATGCGTTTAAGCGTGTCTCCAATCGAAGGCCTGGCGCTGGATGTGCTGCCGCCAAAGACATCTTCAAAAATGGAATCACTATGCACACGAACCATGACCGGCTGGTCAGCGCGGATGGCTCCTTTGACCAAGGCGAGGTGATGGTTTTGGTCAGCGACAGAGCGGTAAAGATGAAGCTGAAACGTCCCGTATCGTGTTTCAAAGGGAACGGACTCTTCCCGCTCAACCAGTTTCTCCTGCAGGCGGCGATACTCGATGAGGTCTTGAATGGTGGCCATCTTCAAGCTGTGTTCGGCCGCGAATTTCCTCAGGTCGGAAAGCCGTGCCATTGAGCCATCTTCTTTCAGGATCTCACAGATGACGGCGGATTCATCAAGCCCTGCTAGACGGGATAAGTCGATTGCAGCTTCCGTATGTCCGGCGCGCTGGAGGACACCCCCTTCTTTTGCCTGGAGTGGAAAGACGTGACCCGGCTGCACGAAATCTTGGGGCTTACTTTTGCCAGATGCTAATAGTTGAATGGTCTTAGCCCGGTCCTTAGCACTAATCCCGGTGCCAACCCCATGTTTAGGGGCTCCGTCCACAGAGACCGTAAAATCCGTTTTGAATGATTCCCGGTTATCTAGAACCATCCGCTGGAGTCCCAGCTGGAGGGCTCTTTCCTGAGTGATGGGGGCACAGATGAGACCTCGGCCATAGCGGGCCATGAAATTGACTTTGGCAGGGGTTGCTTTTTCTGCCGCCATGATCAGATCGCCCTCATTTTCGCGGTCAGCATCATCGGTGAGAATAACCATTTTCCCTTTTCGGATGTCTTTGATGACATCGGAAATGGAATGAAAGGATGAAGGTTGCTTTTTAGCTGCCATTGAAAAAGATCAAATTGAATTTCAGGTTTGAGAATACGGTTAATCCCGGAAGAGAAAACTGCTAAGTTCTTTTTTGCTTCGCAATAAATTCTTTAGCCTGATCCAACGCGTCATTGATCTTCTCCGGAAACTGACCTCCGCCCTGAGCCAGCTCCGGCTTGCCACCACCTTTGCCTCCCACGATCGGGGCGATTTCCTTAATCACGTCTCCGGCCTTGATCCAATTGGTGTATTCCTTAGGCACGGAGACAGCCAGGGCCACCTTTCCATCACGACCACCTGCCAGGATAGAAATACCATTGAAATGCTTTTTCAGCTCACCAAGGAGGGATTGCAGCAGCTTGCCATCGGCACTATCAGTTTCCTTCAGGAGCACTTTGACGCCGTTCACCTCTTCTGCGGACTTTGCCCATTCTGGTGCAATTTTTGCAGCCTGGCTCAGGAGTTCGGATTGCCGTGCTTTCGCCTGCTCTTTTTCCCAATCTCTGATCTGCACTTTGGTGGTTTCAATGAGATCCTGATTAGACAGGTAGTTGGCCCAAGCGGACTCAGGATCACTGGTATCCATAGCTAGCTGGGTTGCTGATTTTTCAGGTAATCGTTGTTCGAGTTGTTGGAATTCAGCACGTTGGTCACGGAATACGGATTCGAGGTAGTCGAGGATGGCAGGACCGCAGGCTGCTTCGATACGGCGCACACCCGCAGCGATGGCGCCTTCAGAAATGAGCCTGAAGGTTCCGATATCAGTTGTATTTCTGACATGGGTCCCGCCGCAGAGCTCCTTTGAAAATCCTCCGATGTCTACTACCCGGACGATTTCTCCATACTTATCACCAAAGAATTGAATAATGCTGTCATCCTTTTTGACTTCGGCATAGGGGCGCTCATCCCATTTCACCGCTGAGGCATTCTCAATTCGCTCATTCACGAGTTTTTCGACGGTTGCGAATTCCGCAGGCTTCATCGCCTCCATATGCGAGAAATCGAAGCGGAGCCGGTCTGGTCCGACATAGGATCCTTTCTGTGAGACTGTTTTTCCGAGCACTTCACGTAACGCCCAGTGCAGAATGTGGGTAGCGGAGTGGTGAGCTTCAATTCGGCTGCGACGGTTGCGATCGATCTTCGCCT
This sequence comes from Verrucomicrobiota bacterium, assembly GCA_039815855.1. Lineage (GTDB taxonomy): Bacteria > Verrucomicrobiota > Verrucomicrobiia > Methylacidiphilales > JBCBYL01 > JBCBYL01. The sequence goes on along the minus strand of JBCBYL010000018.1, from coordinate 7,753 downwards.
TCAGCGGGAAACCGAGATGATCGAGAAGAGCAACCTGCTCGGTAATGTGAGCATAGGATTCTTCATTGGACCGCAGGGTGTTGATAATCTCGATGGTTTCTCCATCGAATTCGAGAACTCCGGTGTCACCCACCTGGCCGCCCATTTCAGCGTAGAACGGGGTCGGGGAAAGGTACAGACGTGCTCGAACCGTATCTCCCTCTGCTTCCGGCATATCGATTTTATAGGTCAGAACCTCAACGTTTGTTTCATCAGAATCAAATCCCTCGAAGGAGGTCGGAATGAGGTCATCTTCTTTTTCTTTGACCGCGATGATTTCTTTCTTTTGCGCAGCCCGTGAGCGCTCGCGCTGCTCATTCATATGAGATTCGAATTCATCCAGATCGACTTGAATTCCTTTTTCCTTGGCCATCAGTTCAGTGAGGTCAACCGGGAAGCCATAGGTATCATAGAGTTCGAAGGCCTTTTCTCCCGGGAAGAGTGAGCCAGATGGGAGCAGATCGACGACTTGATTAAAGAGATCGATACCCCGGTCCAAGGTGCGGGAAAAGCTTTCCTCTTCGGCTTTGATGACGCGTTCAATGACGGCTTGATTATCGATTAATTCCGGAAAGACCGACCCGAGTTCACGCACCAAGACGGGAACGAGTTTGTAGAAAAACAGCTCATTCAGCCCAAGCTGACGACCGTAGCGGACGGCCCGTCTCAGGATACGGCGGAGGACATAGTTACGCCCTTCATTCCCCGGGAGGATTCCATCGGCGGCAGAGAGGCTCAAGGTGCGGATATGGTCGGCAATGACACGCATCGCGATATCGGTCGCGATTTGGCTGCCGGGTTCGGCTGTTTCTACTGCGGAATCAGGCATGGTTTTTTCATAGTTCAGCCCGGAAAGTGATTCGAGTTCCTTAAAGATAGGACTAAAGACATCCGTGCTGTAATTGGACACCTGGATGGAGAAATCAGTAAATCCTTTCGTTCCCTGCATAATGGAACAGACCCGCTCAAAGCCCATCCCGGTGTCGACGTGCTTAGCTGGTAAGTCAGAAAAAGTTCCATCTGCATTGGCATTGAACTGGATGAAGACCAGGTTCCAGATTTCGATACAGCGGGCATCATCCTGATTGACCAGCGTTCCTTTGGTGTCTCCCTCAGGAGTCAGGTCCATATGAAGCTCGGAGCAGGGGCCGCATGGTCCGGTGTCTCCCATCATCCAGAAATTGTCCTTCTTATTCCCGTAAATGATATGAGCGTCTGGATCTAATCCCTCGCGCTCGAAAATGGCTTTCCAGAAGTCATAGGCTTCCTGATCGAAGCTGGCAGGGTCACCGGATTCCGGTTTGTACACTGTGGCATAAAGGCGTTCTTTGGGGAATTTCCAGTGTTCAGTGAGAAGTTCCCAACTCCACTCGATGGCCTCTTTTTTAAAGTAATCACCAAAGGACCAGTTTCCGAGCATTTCAAAGAAGGTGTGGTGATACGTGTCGAATCCAACATCCTCCAGGTCATTATGCTTTCCCCCAGCACGGATGCATTTCTGAGTATCTGCTGCGCGGGCGGGGGAATAGGGGCAATCGATCTCATTGAGGAAGATCGGAACAAACTGGTTCATCCCCGCATTGGTAAACAAAAGCCCAGGAGAGTCCGGTAGAAGTGAAGAAGAGGCTACAATCGTGTGCTGCTTTTCGGCAAAGAAATCAAGAAAGCTCTGGCGTATCTCAGATGAAGTCATAAGCCTGTGAGGCTAGCTTTCTGTGCAACAGGTGCAAGCTTATGGGCAATCAGGTCTAAGCTTATTGCCAGCCGAAATCATTCCTTAAGAACCTAAAGATCGAAGCGGCAGCGAGCGGTGGCGTATCTCAGATGAAGTCAGCCTGACCGCACCTATTTTTTGACAGGAGCGGCTTTCTTTGCTTCAGGAGAAGCTTCTTTTTCTGTAGCTGCAGCTTTTGGAGCGGGCTCAGCTACTTCATCTGGATTGAGCTTAGCGAGGACGAGTTTTTCGATTTTCTCGTAAAGTGCGGTGTTCGTCTTGAGCTCTTCTTTAGCAGCATCCCGCCCTTGACCGATGTGGTTGCCTTCGAAGGAGATCCAAGCGCCTTTCTTTTCGACGACACCCTGTTCAACCGCAACATCGAGTAGAGAGCCTGTTTTCGAAATGCCTTCATTGTACATGATATCGAATTCCGCTTCTGTGAAGGGCGGGGCGACTTTGTTTTTGACGACCTTGACTCGGGTCCGGTTCCCGAGCACTTCCCCATTCGGGGCCTTAATGGCACCAATCCGGCGGATATCGCAGCGGACAGAAGCATAGAATTTGAGAGCCTTTCCGCCTGGAGTCGTTTCCGGGCTGCCGAACATGACGCCGATCTTTTCCCGGATCTGGTTCGTAAAAATACATATCGTCTTGGCCCGGCCGATCATGGCAGTGAGCTTTCTCATCGCCTGACTCATGAGGCGAGCCTGGGAGCCGACGACGGCATCCCCCATTTGACCTTCGAGTTCGTTTTTCGTGACCAGTGCCGCGACGGAGTCGACGACGATGACGTCGATGGCATTAGAACGGACGAGCGTTTCGCAGATGGTAAGTGCTTCTTCACCGGAATCCGGCTGGGAAACGAGTAGTTCCTGCATATTCACACCTAGCTTCTGAGCGTAGCGAGGGTCGAGGGCGTGCTCGACATCAATGAAAGCGCAGGTTCCGCCCATTTTCTGAGCCTGGGCAGCGACAGTTAAGGTGAGAGTCGTTTTTCCAGAGGATTCCGGGCCGTAAATTTCAACGATTCGGCCACGAGGAAATCCGCCTACTCCCAACGCGCGGTCGATGATGATATTCCCGGTTGGAATGGTGGGGATTTTCATCTTCGCCTGATCATCCCCCATGCGGATGATGGAATTTTCCCCGTATTGTTTAACGATGGATTGGAGGGCGAGATCGAGATTCTTTTTTTCCTGATCTTTGGATAGGGCGTTGGCAGCAGATTTTGTGGACATGAGGAATTACCATACGAAACCTGAGGAGGAGATCAAGCGCAGGTGACAAAAAAGAAATCACCGATTACCGTAATCTCCATGGCAGAGTGGAAACATCATCAGGGAACCCTTCAGTGGGATTCGTCGAAGCCTCTTCTGATGGGGATTCTCAACGTGACCCCTGATTCGTTTTCTGATGGGGGAAAATATAACCGCCTGGATGCGGCGGTCAGGCAGGCAACAGAAATGGTGGAAGCAGGGGCCAGCCTGATCGATATTGGCGGGGAATCGACGCGTCCGGGTGCTAATCCGGTCGATGTGGAAGAAGAGTCACGCCGGGTCTTGCCTGTAATCGGCGCCATTCTATCCCGACTTCCCGAAACCTTCATTTCGATAGATACCTATAAGGCGGAGGTGGCGCGGCAGGCCGTCGATCATGGAGCGGTCATCGTTAATGATATCAGTGCTGGGCGATGGGATGCTAAAATGAGCGAGTTCGTGGCCAAATCAGAATGCGGCTATGTATGTATGCATTCACTGGACCGACCTCAGGCAATGCAGCGTTCACCTGCTTATGATGATGCTTCACTCGAATTACTGCATTTTTTAAAGGAAAGAAAAAAGGAGCTGACGGAAATGGGAATTGAGGAGAGTCGACTTATTTTTGATGTGGGTATCGGATTCGGTAAAACACTTGAACATAACCTGCAGCTCATTCGCTCCGGAATCGATGGACAATTCGATTCACTCGACCGCCCTCTCCTGTGGGGACTTTCCCGGAAATCCTTCCTCGGCGCCATCACCGGTGCCGATGTTGATAAGCGCCTGGCCGGTGGTCTGGCGGCCCATGCGAAGTTGCTCAATGCTGCTCATGCTCAGATCTGGAGGGTTCATGATGTCCGCGAGGTGCATGAATTTATGACCGTCTGGCACGCCCTTGATCATTCTGAGAGAGTAACTTAGATATAAAATAAGGGGTAGTCATGAACCGCTCGCCCTGCTAAAAATCATCGCATGCGTCAATATTTCGGAACCGATGGAGTGAGAGGTCGATTTGGAGTTGATCCGATGACGCCTGAGTTTGTCTATCGACTTGGACTTGCTGCGGCTGAGTTCTTTATCGAAAACAAGTCTGGTAATGACTTGGTTAACGGATCGAAGAGGATCGTTATTGCCCGTGATACCCGTGAATCTGGTGCCGTGCTAGAAAGTGCTTTAGTAGCTGGATTTGTCGAAAAAGGACTCGAACCTATTTATTTAGGAGTGATTCCGACCGGAGCTGTCTCAACTTTAACAATAAAGTCAAATGCGCTTGCCGGAGTGATGATCAGTGCCTCTCACAACCCCTGGAGGGATAATGGGATCAAATTTTTTCAATCATCCGGATATAAATTAACTGATCAGCAAGAGTCTGAAATTGAAGCTTTAATGATAAAGTTAGAGGAAAAATTCCCTGAATTGAGTCAAATTTCACTTACTTTCAATCCTGACCGGGATGCAATGGACTCCTATTTTGACCATATTGCTTCCAGTGTCCCGGAGGATTTTTCGTTAGAGGGTAAGAAAGTGGTAGTCGATACGGCAAATGGGGCGTCCTGGATGACGACTCCCAGCTTTTTCAAGCGGATTGGGGCAGAAGTGATTTCAATAGCCCAAACTCCGAATGGCAGAAATATCAATGAGGAGTGTGGCAGCCAGCATCCGGAAGCCGCGGCAAAGGCAGTGGTTGAGCATTCTGCATCGATCGGAATTTGTCATGATGGAGATGCCGACCGACTGGTCATCATTGATGAAACGGGCTCCGTGCTCGATGGGGATGAGGTGATGGCGATTTTGGCACTGGGCTACCACCGGATGGGCAAACTGAAGGGCTCTACTCTAGTGACGACGGTGATGAGCAACTTAGGGCTTGATGAGTGCCTGCAAGAAGAAGGGATTAGCGTCCACCGCACCGGGGTAGGGGATCGCTATGTCATGGAGGGGATGCTTGAAGGAGGTTATGTGCTTGGAGGGGAACAGAGCGGACATCTCATTTTTCTCGATCATGCCCCTACCGGGGACGGTCTCCTCAGTGCGATTCAATTCCTAAACGTGGTTCAGGAGTTCGGGGAGCCGATCAGTCAGCTTCGCCAGCGAATGAGGAAGTATCCTCAACGGTTGGTCAATATCGAGGTGCGTGAAAAGATTCCATTCAGTGAAGTGGCAGGATTGGCTGACTTCATCAGCGAGTCTGAAGCGGCGATGGGGGCAGAAGGCAGATTGCTACTCCGTTACTCCGGCACAGAAAATAAATGCCGTGTCCTGGTCGAAGCAAAGTCATCTCCATTGCTAGAACAGATCAGCCAGCCTCTGATTGAAAAGATCCAAGCCGAATTGGGCGTAGAGTAGCCACGTGAGAGAATTGGTTTCGAAGAGTCCGGAGGAGACCAGGAAGATTGGTTTCGAGTTGGCTGACGAATTACGTGAAGGTGGGGTTCTTTGCCTGTCGGGTGATCTCGGGGCCGGGAAAACCTGTCTCGTCCGTGGAATTGTCTCTGGCTTAGGTGGGGACCCCTCTGAGGTCAATAGCCCTTCATTCAATCTTGTGAATGAATACCAGGCTGGATCTCTGAAGGTCTTCCACTGGGACTTATATCGGCTAACGGAAAAGACCGACTGGTCCATGCTCGATCTCGAAGTGCATCTGACTGCGAAAAGCAGCCTGACGATTATCGAATGGCCGGAGCGCTACCCTGACCCTTGGCCGGGATCAGCGATACAGCTGCACATGTCTATCCCAGAATCATCATCGGGCGGAGCTGAGGTGCGGAAGATCCGTATCCGCCCCGCGTAGTCTGTGCCACTTGAAATGGAGGGGTGGCCGCCAGGGAGAAAAAGTAGATTTTCACCTCCGTCCAGCCTGGACTGGACAAAGAATGGCATCGCTGGTTAGGGCTTTAGTTGGCATTCATTTTATGATGCGATGTAAAGATGATTGATCTCAAGAGAGACGGGAGGAAGCTGAAAAATTCTCTCATTGTGGTTTTGTCGACCCTGCTCTTTATAGCGATCCTCAAAGCGGCACCTTTAGCAGCTATTCCAGAGGGGGCCGATTGGAGCCAGATCCGCACAGGATTGGCGATTCTTGTGTTGGCAGCCATACTCTGGTTTACCGAAGCGATTCCACTTTCTGTAACCGCACTACTCGTTCCCTTACTGGCCTCATTGACGGGAGTGATGGATGTGAAAAGCAGCTTTTCCGCATTTGCTCATCCACTGATTTTTTTACTCTTTGGCGGGTTTGCGCTGGCTGCGGCCCTGAGTCGGCATGGGCTCGATCGCTGGATCGCCTATGGTGCGCTCATGATAGGGCGCCGATATTTTTATCCGACTGCTTTCGCTCTCTTTTCCATGACCGCTTTCATGTCGATGTGGATTTCAAATACGGCGACGACCGCCATTATGGTCCCGATCGCACTTGGCATGATCATGAGCCTTAAAAAGGCAGGTGATGAGGATTCAGCAAACAGGGTAACACCGTTCCTCATTCTGGGAGTGGCCTATTCTGCCAGCTTAGGAGGAATCGGACTTCTGATTGGCACGGCCCCCAATGCTATCGCGGCTGCACAGTTGGGATTGGACTTTATTGGTTGGATGAAGGTCGGGCTGCCTACGGTGGCGATCTTATTTCCACTCCTATGCGGACTGTTAGTCTTCATTTTTAAACCTGGATCGGTTCCGCAACTCATAGGAAATGATGAGAGGCAGTCCCTCTCTCGCTCGGGAGTGGCGACTCTCTTTGTATTGGGGCTCACTTTGCTTTGCTGGTTTTTTGGAAGAGATTTGGCGTCGTTTTTCGGGATTGAGTCTTCTTTTGCCGCTCTGGTCGCGATCAGTGCGATCGTTGTTTTAAGTGTTTCACGCCTTCTGGAGTGGAAAGATATCGATGAAGCGGTGGACTGGGGAGTGGTTGTTCTCTTCGGTGGGGGAATCACCCTTAGTAATGTCATGAGTGAAACGGGTGCCAGTCTCTATCTGGCGAATGGAATCGTAGCCGTGGCTGGCCAGTGGGCCTTGATTGCATTCCTTGGTCTTCTCATCCTCTTTGTGATCTTCCTGACAGAAGTCTCCAGTAACACCGCGACGACAGCAATTCTCGTTCCGATCTTTGCCGCTGTTGCGCCCCAGCTCGGAATTGCTCAGGCCCAATTGGTCATTCCTATTGCCATTGCATCGAGTTGTGCGTTTATGCTGCCCATTGCGACTCCTCCGAATGCGATTGCATATGCTACAGGAGAGATCACTCAAGTACAAATGGTCCGGGCGGGCTGGATCCTGAACCTGGTTTTCGCTATCACGATGACACTGGTCAGTTTGATTATTTACCGATAGGTCGACTTCAGCTGATGAAACTACTGAACTGGATCAGGTGTCTCGGGCTCAACAGGTTGTACCGCGGGAAGTTGCTCAAAGGTAATTTGTAACCCGGGTCGGGCTTCATGAAGTTTGACGATATCTTCAGGAGTATAAAGAGTGTCAGAGAGGTAAACCGATTTCAATTGAGCTAAGTCCTGTAGTGCCGAATTCGCTTTTCCAGAAAGAGGGGTGCCTGTCAGATTGATCTTCCTGAGCTCATGGAGTGGCTCCATATGCCCCAATCCCAGTTCTGAGATTTGGGTGTTACTCAGATTGAGTTCCTGAAGATTCGTCACCTGGCACGCACCCAGATCACCGATAACAGCTTGATTACCATCAGCCAGATGACGAATCTTCAGGAACTCAATCTGAGTAACACCCAAAT
>JBCBYL010000045.1:0-17471 GCA_039815855.1 Verrucomicrobiota bacterium | reverse complement strand
GTTCCTGAAAGCGCTATCACTCGTATAAGTCCCTCATAATCGAGCCAGGCACTTGGATTGGAGTCGGTGAGAGAAATAAATCCAACAAGAGTTCCGCTATTTTCAGGAACTGATTTTGAGTTCACGGCCACTAGTTCGAGCTTAGCCTTCCAGTCTGTCGAGGGAGATTTCCTGGACACTCCTTTCCCGACAAACTTGGACGTAGTCCCTGAACCTTCAACATTGTCGCTAGCTTACCTCGCTCTTGCTATAGTCACCATTCGGCATTGGTTAAGAAAAAACTTTGCGAACAACGCCGGTTCACCCAATCCTCTACACGCTACGCGTTCCGAGGATAGGTGACCGCGAACGTTCGCTAGATACAAATTATGTACGTCCAAATCCCCGCAGAAGTTCGCAGAGAAGCTGAAAAACATAGTTTGAAGCTCATAGCACTCATGTCACTCGTCCTATGTTTGATTATGGCAGGCCCGATATATATGACCTCTAAAGAATACCAAGAAGTTCTTCGAAAACAGGAATATAAGAAAGTTACAGGAACAGTCGTTGAGCGATACATGACCGAATACTTGGGAATTCTCACCCGCCCAGTTTATGTAATCCGTCCAGATGGCGCAAATTTCACCGTCGAGGCACTGTTAAATCAAAATCAGTTATTTGACTTCAGAGACAGAGTCGAATTTTATTTTGGTGGTGATCCAGCAGAAGAAGTTCGCCTTATTGGCGAGGAAGATCCACTTGATATGATATGGTGGTTTGCTGGAATAATAGCCGTTCCACCACTACTTCTTCTAGTGTTAGTGACTTATCGGCGAATGAACGAGTCTGATCAGGATATTTTGGATGGAATGCGTAATTAAGTGCGAACAAGATGGTTTATCCAAGCGCTTCCGCGCTGGATGATCATTAACGTTCGATTAATAACTTATGAAGCGAGTTCATCCTGTTCTTTTTACTATTTCGGTCATGTTGAATTTGGCCCTCATATTGTTACTTTTAATCAGTTTTGTTGTGGGCACAGGCGAGATAGCTATGGTCAGCTTTTCAATTAGTGATGAGTCACCAGACAAGACTCAAGAGGCCATTATCGACGGTTCATACCGTGTAAGGCCAGATGGCGACTTGAATGATCAAAATGACAGAATCATTGATGGAATGATAGACTTGGAATTAGGATTTAGTGATGGATCACAAGGCTATGTCGAAATCAGTATTCCTTCTTATGAACATCTAGACGGAAATCATCAGTCTGGTTGGAGCGAGGACTCGTCGCACTATTTCGTTGTCACCCCTCGGTATAAAGCCACTTTTGAACTACTAAGGCATATCGAACCAGAGCATCCACCCAAACTGTAGAACGGCTTGGCTTCACCGCAGAATTATGGCAGCCTCATCTACAAGTTGAGCTGGATGACACTCAACGTTCTACTGATATGAATTTTTCTAGTAACTCGCTCGGATGGCTCCCTACCCAGAAACAGGCGAACACGCTCAAAAATATAAGTATCTCGTTATGGATACTTGCACTCGTAACTGGTGCCTTGTTCGGGACTACAGGTGATTCGGATGACTTACATCCTGCCGTATTCATTGTGTTTATCGGAGTATTCCCCATTCATCTTGGAACCGTATTAATCTTGAATAAGAGGATGGATAAGAAGATGAAATTCGTTTGGACTGACATTTTACTAAGATTCCTCCCAAGTGAAGCTAAGTATCTTTTCCATGTATACTTTTTTGGGGTATGGATCATTTGTATGTATCTATTCACAGCCGGATTTGGTCAGAATTGGCCCACATTCGGTCTTACCCCGAAATTAGGTATTTCACTCATTCCTTCCGCATTTTATATGGTTGCCGCATTTACATATTGGTCAGTCGAAAGACAAAGAATACAGGAAGTAGAACAAGATCATAGAGGCAACGGCCATCCTGCGGATGACCGCACCTCATGATCGACGTTCGGTCTAAAAAATGGATTCCGCAATCATCAAGTCAACCAGAAGCGGGCGCACATTGACGTTTAGCAATCGGAACGGCGACTACTTCGACACCGAGTTGGCTGGCGATTCGATCTCCGCCAAGAAGGGAATATGGGGATACACAGACACCGCGTTTCTGATCGATCTCTTTGATTCCTTCACTCGCGATTGGAAGGGATGGGACGGAGAGCGCCACTGGGCTGCCATCGAAGGGGATCTCGACCTCACTGCGACAAGCGACAATTTGGGGCACATTCGACTCGACGTCGTGCTCCTCAACAACAGCCCCGAAGACGACTTGAAGGCAGATGCGCAGGTGTATCTGGATGCTGGTAGCCTCGACACTCTTGCCAACAAGGTGCGGAAATTTTTCACCCAAACAAAGTAATGACCGAACAAGTCAGCGGTGGCAACGGCGGACAACGCCCCTAGTTCGCTTCGCTCTGGACGCCAAATCCCCGCCGTGCCACACTTCAAACGTTATGCAGCTATGGAATTTTACGGGACCATCGACAGCGTAAAGTTATCGGATGGAGGTTGCGAAGTCCGACTTATCAGCGGTGTATATCTGTCTCCGGAGATAAAGAACCCCGTTCTGCTAATTAAGGCGGATTCGTGCACTGATCTACCAGATGACATTGACTCATTGAAGGGCGAGGAAATTGATGGCTACGAGATCACCGATGGTTTTATAGAGTTATATACGATCTGGAGACAGCATCCAGATCCAGTCCGTATTTCAGCCACAGGAGTATCTATCGAGCCTCAGAATTATTCGGTTCAGGATTATGTGAACGCACTTGCATCATCGCATGAATATAGCCAGAGCCTCACGAAAGACATTGTTGGACTACGAAAATTGATCGAAGAATACAGTCAGTTCGTCGATCACGAATTAGATAATCTAAATCGGAGGATTGAATATCACCCTGAAAAGAGCGATAAGTATTTGAAAGCCATTGAGATTTTACAGCGCTTTCAAAATAAAATGAAGAAGAAGGCATAACAAGATGGTTTAGCCGATTCACTACACGCTAAGCGTTCCGTTCTTGGCTGACCATCGACGTTCTGCGGATATATGAAACTTTCGGTTATAGAAGACGTGTTCGAGATTTCCGGAAGAGGTTGCGTCGTAGTTCCGGGTATTCCCAGAGACATTTCTTCAGACCGTAAAGTTTGGCGTGGAGCTTGCATTTCACTTCACCTTCCCGATGGACGAAATATTGAGACGCATATCGAAGAGATTGAGATGATAAGATACGGAGGCGGAAGCCCACCTGATGATATTGCGTTCTTATTGCCGAAAAAATTTAAGAAGTCGGATATTCCTATTGGCACAGAAATATATTTAGAAGACAATAAGCAGAACAAGTCCGCAGAGGAAACCGCCTAAACGGCGGCGCCTCACGGACAACGTTCGAACTAAAAAATGAATAGCAAATTTATCTCATTGTTTTTCGTCATTGCTCTAGGAGTAACTGTTTTCGCCTCATCCGATGAATTAGGAGGAAAATCACTTTATCCAGAATTGCCATTTGCATCCGAATATCGGAAATACGCCAAGATGCTGACTGATATACTGATCGAAAAACAGTTTGCAGAAGAGGACATCACTTCTCGAGAAATTCAGAATTTTATATTCTCTAGAATGTCCATTGCTGATTTTGAGAAAGAAATGATAACAGAAACGGATTTTCTTAGACGAGGTCATACTGACAAGAAATTAAGAGAGACAGAAGATTATAAAGAAGAATTAGAAGTCGCAAGAGCTACAACCCAAAATATGGCCATTATGGTCGTTTTTTGTTCTCATACCGTCTATTCACGTAAGATCGCAGAACCAGATGACCTCACTAGCCATTTATTTGTCGCCTCGAAAGACAGTGAAACTGACAATTTCATCAGCTGGATAGAAAGAGAAGCAAAATTAGAGGAGTACACTGGGGATGTGGAAACCCAGGAAGGCGATAAATTATATTATTACAATTCACCCGGATTTGCATGGGAAATGCTATTTGGACGTGAAGGTTTTCTGTTGGTCCGAGATAACAAGGTTATTGATAATCACCTGACTACCATGAATTGAATTTCGAACAATGGCGGTGCAGCCAACCCTCCTACGCCAGAGACTCCGGAGGGTCGCTGAACACGGACGTTAAGGCGACAGGCGTTTGATCTGCCATTGATCGCTTCCTTCGTTCATCCGATAGTAACGGAACCGGTCATGAAGTCGCTTGGGTGCCCCTTGCCAGAATTCAATTTCTTCAGGGATGATTCGGATCCCTCCCCAAGACTCTGGTAAAGGAACCTTCCCCTCCTTAAACTTGGTTTTTAATTCTTCGAATTTGTCTAAGAGCACTTTGCGTGAAGAAATGACCTGGCTCTGGTCTGAAACCCAGGCTCCTAACTGGCTACCATGCGGGCGTGAGGTAAAATAAGCAAGTGATTCAGCTGTGCTGATTTTCTCTGCCTTACCGGAAATCTCAACTTGCCGTTCTAGTGAGATCCAGGGGAAGAGCAGAGAGGCTTGGGGATGAGAGGCCAGCGCTTTTGCCTTCCGGCTGCCGTAGTTCGTAAAGAAGACGAACCCACGTTCATCAAACGCTTTGAGTAGGACTGTCCGGCAGGAGAGCTTTCCTTCAGCATCACACGTCGCCAGGGACATGGCATTCGGTTCCGGAAGTTGAGCTTCCCCCGCTTCATTGAACCAGAGGCGAAATTGATCAAATGGCGACTCCTTTAAGCTATCCTCACCAAATGGCCGCTCCAGGTATTCCTTTCTCAGATCTTCTAACTTGGTCTCGCTCACGGCTTAACCTTAAGCTGAATGATACAAATCGAAAGTGTAATTCACCTCATGACCCGGTCTCTCAAGAACGGATTCAGAATTCCAGAAGTTACCAGGTCACCCCGATGCCTTCATTGACCGGCACCCGGTCGAGAGACCAAATTTGTTCAGCATATTGGCTGATGGTGCGGTCGCTGGAGAATTTTCCGACCCGGATTGAATTCAAGAAAGCCATTTTCGACCAGCGCGCATGATCACGATAGGCCTCAGCGGCCAATTCCTGCTTCAAGACGTAGTCACGATAATCTGCGAGACAGATGTAGGGGTCCCCGCCCTCTAAGAAACTATGCACCAATGGCTGGAGGGCATCATGGGGGTCATTCGGAATGAAATGTCGTGAGCCCAACCATTCGATCACCGTCCGCAATTCTGTGTCGGCATCATAATAAGCATAAGGGTTATATCCTTTGGCTTGGAGTTCAGTGACTTCCTCAACGTTTAATCCGAATATAAAGATGTTCTCGTCTCCCACCTCCTCATGAATTTCAACGTTCGCTCCATCCATGGTCCCAATCGTGACGGCACCGTTGAGGGCGAGTTTCATGTTCCCTGTGCCGGACGCCTCTTTACCGGCAGTGGAGATCTGTTCTGAAAGATCAGCAGCAGGAATGATCTTAGAGGCCAGAGAAACGCGATAATTCGGTAAATAGGCGACCTTGAGTTTTCCCTGGATTCTGGGATCATTATTAATGACTTCGCCAACGGCGTTGATCGCTTTGATAATACATTTAGCCAGGACGTAACCCGGTGCAGCTTTCGCTCCGAAAACAAAGACCCTAGGAGTGATATCCAGATCGGGATTTTGGACCAGCCGGTGGTAAAGCGTTAAAATGTTGAGCAAGTTCAAATGCTGTCTCTTGTATTCGTGGAGTCGTTTAATCTGAACGTCAAAGAGAGCCGATGGATCCACGGAAATCCCGCAGAGGTCTTGAATCACATTTGAGAGTACCACCTTATTGGCGCGCTTGATCTCCATGAAGTGATCGAGATAACCCTGATCATTCGCTTTAGGCTCCAACTCCTTCAAACGGTCTAAATCGGTGACCCAGTCTTCGCTGCCGATGGATTCTGTAAAAAGATTCCGGAGTCCGACATTACTGGCGTGTAACCAGCGCCGAGGGGTGACCCCATTGGTCATGTTCTTGAATTTACCGGGATAAAATTGATCGAATTCCGGGAACAAGTCCGCCTTTAAGAGGCGGGTATGCAAGGCTGCAACTCCATTGACCGAGTGGCTGCCGACTACGGCAAGATGAGCCATTCTCACCATCTGGGGTTGCCCCTCCTCAATCAAAGATAAGGTCTTTTTCATCTCATCATCACCGGGCCATTTCTCCTCCACTTCGACGAGGAATCGTCGATTGATTTCTAGAATGATCTGGAGGTGACGTGGGAGCACTTTGCGGAATAAGGGAACACTCCAGCGCTCCAGCGCTTCAGGTAGGAGCGTATGGTTCGTATAGGCAAAGGTTCGAGTGCAAATATCCCATGATTTCTCCCAGGACAGCGCATACTCATCGTGCAGGACACGCATCAATTCTGCCACCGCAACAGCCGGGTGGGTGTCATTCAGCTGCATCGCAACCTTGTCCGGAAAAAGATCCCAGTTTTCACCATGATCACGCTGGAAACGACGGATAATATCGCCGATGGAACAAGCCACGAAAAAGTATTGCTGAACCAGGCGCAGCTCTTTCCCATTTTCTGTCGAATCATTCGGGTAAAGGACTTTGGAAATCGTCTCTCCTTGGACACGGTCTTTCAGCGCCTTCTCGTAATTCCCTTCGTTAAATGTCTCGAGGTCAAAATCTTTGGACGAACGTGATTCCCAGAGCCGGAGGAAATTGACCGTCTTCCCTTCAAATCCACAAATCGGAATGTCATAAGGAATCCCCTGCACGGGCTGGGCATCGACCCATTTTGAACGATAGTTTCCCTGATCATCGAATTCACTTTCGACACGGCCGTAGATCTTGATCGTCTGAGTGTATTCAGGACGGACAATTTCCCAGGTGCCACCATACATGATCCACTCATCAGGACGCTCAACCTGATATCCATGAATGAATTCCTGCTTAAAAAGCCCAAATTCGTAATGAATTCCGTAGCCAATGGCCGGGTATTCCATTGTAGCCAGAGAATCCAGGAAACAGGCTGCCAGTCGACCTAAGCCTCCATTCCCCAGAGCCATGTCGTATTCTTCGTTCCGGATTTCATCCATATCCAGTCCCAATTCCTGCAGCGCCTGCTGGGCGAGATCGTGAATACCAATGTTGTAGAGGTTATTTGTAAACATGCGCCCCATCAGAAACTCCAGCGAGAGATAATAAACACGCCGCACCTTATGCCGGGAATGGACCCCCTGCGTTTTCAGCATCCGATCCAGAATAAAGTCGTTGGCCGCCTTCGCTGTCGCCATCCACCAGTCGCGTTTGGTCGCGGTCTGCGGATCTCGTGCCAGGCTAAATCTTAAGTGCCGTAATATGGCGGACTTTACTTCGCCTACCGTTGGCTTGCCATCTTCCAGGGTAGGTTGTGCATCTAATACATCTGGTGTCATCTTTTATTTATCCTCTCTAATTAATCGAACGTGCAGCTTCTTCTCGGCGTAATCTATCCATCTTTTCCCACGGGAGGCTGCAGAGTAACTCTGCTCTCCGATACATGTCGATGGCGATCTTCTTAAATTGTCGTTTGGCCTCAATTCGGTTTTCAGCGCTTTGCGCTGGATCCTCAGTCCTCCAAAAAGCTCTCACCGAGGAGCCGGGGAAGGCCACTTCACTTGTTTCAGCCTTACTTGCCACCGAGATGACAAAATCAAACGGCTCCTTCTCGTATTCCTTCCATGACTGACAAACCGCATCAGACCCATCTATTTGATATTGGTGAAGCAACTCCAGTGCCAGTGGGTGGACCTCTTTTTCTGGATGGGTTCCTGCGCTGACAACAGCAAACCGGTCGCCCCCTAACCTGCGGAGGAAATACTCTACCATGATGCTCCGGGCCCAGTTTTTGTGGCCGAGAAAGAGCACCGAGAGTTGATTCCCTTCTACGCTCATCTCAGGTTTTTATTTCTTTGCAGAATTCAAGATGTTCGATCCCCTCAGAAATCAGAACCGACCGTGGTTGGCGGTTCTCGAAAAAAGTCAGTTCATCGTACCCGGCATTGAGCAACAGTTGATAGGCCTCCAAATAGCCGTCCCCTACCCGGTCTGGAACGTGGGCATCGGCCCCGACCACCACTTTGATCCCTCGCGCACGCATCGCAGCCAGGATTTCAGGTGCGGGATTCATTTCCGGTAATTTCTTGTTGATACCCGAGGTGTTCAACTCCATCGCCACCCCTGTATCCGCGATCCGGTCCAGAGCTTCTTCAATGAATGGCATCATCTCCATAATATCCCACTCCTCATGCCCCAGATTTTTGACAATATCAGGATGGGCAAGACAATCGTAGAAACCACTTTCCGCTGCTTCAGCAAGGTGTTGATAGTAGATCCGGTGCAGTTCAGGCCAGGAACCACTAAAATAACGTTCCCGGTATTCAGGAATGTGGGGATGAACCGAACCCAGAATGTAGTGAAACTCTGCCTTCTGGTGGAGTTCTTCTATCCAAGGCTCCAACCCCGGCAAATAATCACTTTCAAGCCCCAGCAGGATATCCAACTCACCCTCCCAGGCTTTTCGGGCTGATTCCACCAGTTCAACGTATTGGTCGAATTCCTCAGGCCTCATCCTCACCCTCGAGGAAATACCATCCGGTAAGGGGCCATGACAGGTCACCGTCAGCCCGGCAAAGCCTTTTTCCTTAGCCACAGCAGCATATTCCCCCGGGAGCCCTTCAGCGTGCTTACAAAGCGGAGTGTGGCTATGTGTCTCTAAGATTCGAACCATGATTGCTAGGACCTTATAGGGAGATGGCAGATTGTCCAAGTGACAATCAGAAGGAATGCCAGATTCCCTCTTGCGTCCTGAAAAAGGTGCGATATTTTCATACCCTAACGATTGAACTTAACCAGAAAGACAGATCATGCCTCATACCTTACCAGACCTCCCATACGCTAAGGACGCTCTCGAACCCCATATCGACACCCAAACCATGGAAATTCACCATGGCAAGCACCATGCTGCCTATGTTTCCAAACTCAATGCCGCTATCGAAGGAAAAGCGGATCTGGAGGCTAAAAGTATTGAAGAATTGATCTCAGATCTCAGCGCCGTCCCGGAAGACATTCGCGGAGCCGTTCGTAACAATGGAGGCGGACATGCAAACCACACTCTGTTCTGGAGCCTGCTCTCTGCTGATGGCGGGGGAACACCTGGTGGTGATCTGGCTACAGCTATCGATGATGCGTTCGGTAGTTTTGACGATTTTAAAGCCAAATTTGAAGCTGCCGGTGCCACTCGGTTCGGAAGCGGTTGGGCCTGGCTCATCGTGAACGGCGACGGAAAACTCGAAGTCACCTCCACCCCGAACCAGGACAGCCCGATTATGGATGGTAAGAAGCCCATCCTCGGAGTCGATGTTTGGGAACATGCCTACTATTTGAAATATCAGAATCGCCGCCCTGATTACCTCAGCGCAATCTGGAATGTCATCAACTGGAATGCAGTTGCTGAACTCTACGCCGCAGCCAAGTAATCCTATCCCCATCTTTACCCCAAAAAGCCGGAGGTCATCCCTCCGGCTTTTTTTTCCCTTTTTTCCCTTTTTCCCTATTTGGATATTCTAGTTGTAGAAACGACTTTAGGTATTCCGGAGTCCGTACGATTAGACGCAATAAAGCACAACGAAACCTTGTTGAAGCTTGTTAACAAGATGGCACCCCATTCTCCCTGAAAAAGAGCATCAGGAGCAGGCTACTAGTGCGGGACTGATTTCAGAAAGTGATCGATATGTGGAGTGAAGAGTTCCGGTTCCAGGAGAAAGGAATCATGGCCTTTTTCTGAGTGAACCGTGATGTAGATGGTTTCCACATCCACCGATTTGAGGTGTTTAACCAGCTCAGCCTGCTCCTCAGGATAGAAGCAAAAGTCGGAATCAATGGAAAAGATCAGGTAGTGATGGCCGTGATCCTTACTGGGAGTAAAGAGGTCCTCAATGGAACCTACCCCGGCCCCGACGACTGGATCATAGCTACTCCACATGTCACAGATGCGCAGATAGGTGTTCGCATCAAAGCGATCCACGAATTTTTTTCCCTGATAAATCATGTAGGATTGCACACTATCGCGAATCTTAAACCAGGCGAAATGATCGGCCTGCTGCTTCACCATTCGGTTCGCGCGTCGCTCAATCGCATCGAGGTGGATGAAGGTTTTATGAGAGATCATCCGGGCCAGAGCAAGCCCATAGGTCGGATCACCAGATTCATAGTAATCACCCTTCATGAATTTCGGATCATTCTCGATGGCGAGAATTTGCTCAAAAAGAAGCAAGCGATTCAGGACGGTGGTGGTAAATCCGCCTGCAATCGGAACGACTAACTTCGTTCTTTCAGGAAATTGGGTGGCAAAGCTCACGGCGAGTAGTGCCCCCACACTAGCTCCGACCACAGCGTGACAGCAGTCGATGCCGTAATGATCCAGCACTTTCGCCTGCGCCATCACTTGATCTTCAGCCATGACTCTCGGAAATTCACTTCCGTAATGGCGTCCGGTAGCCGGGTTGATATCAGCTGGCCCGGTCGAGCCGTAACAGCCACCTAGGTAATTGATACAGATGACAAAATACTCATCGGTATCGAGCGCCTTCCCGGAGCCAATAAAATCGTCCCACCAACCGAGGTGGATTTCCTCCGTCCAGCGTCCATCAGCATATGGATTTTCGGTGCAGAGTCCCGCCGCATGAGGTGTCCCGGAGAGTGCATGAAAGAGAAGGACTGCGTTCGACTTGCTGGCGTTGAGTTCCCCATAGGTCTCGTAGGCAAGCGTCACTGGCCCAGTCAGCGCTCCCTGCCTGAGTTCAAGCGTTTCACCGCTTCCGGTGATCTCGAGTGTTTGGATTTCCGTCTTCAACGTGTTTTGTTCGGCTATCGCACTAGCGACAAATAAGCCCCGCCAATCACAGTGGATTGGGCGGGGCTTGGATTAAAAAACAATTTAAGCACCCGCTAAGGCCTGATCCAGATCGGCAATGATATCGTCGATGTGTTCGAGACCGACAGAGAGACGAACCAACTCAGGCTTAATGCCACCGGCGGCTTGTTGTTCCTCATTCATTTGGGAGTGCGTAGTCGATGCAGGGTGAATGGCCAAACTCTTAGCGTCCCCAACATTAGCCAAGTGAGAAAAGAGATCCAGTGACTCGATGAATTTCGATCCGGCTTCTTTTCCACCCTTGATCCCGAAGACGACCATCGCTCCGCCTTTGCCTTGAAGGTATTTTTCACACTTCTCAGGATCATCGAGGAGCGGGTAGCGTACCCATTCGACTGAAGGATGGTTTTTCAGATGGCGGGCTACCGCTAAAGCATTGTCACAATGGCGGTCCATTCTCAGAGGCAGCGTTTCAATCCCCTGCAGGAACATCCAGGCATTATCCGGGCTGATACAAGCACCCAGATTACGCAGTGGGATGACACGCATCCGGAGAATGAATGCGATTGGTGCCAGCATATCTGGCAGGTCATGCGCCCAGCGGACACCATGGTAACTGGCTTCCGGTTCGTTCAGAAGTGGGAACTTATCCCCTTTCCAATCAAATTTACCTGAGTCGACAACAATACCTCCGATTCCAGTGCCATGTCCGCCAATCCATTTGGTCAGAGAGTAACAAACGATGTCGGCTCCATGATCAATCGGGCGACAGAGAGCCTGGGTCGTAAAGGTAGCATCGACAATGAGAGGAATTCCATTTTCATGGGCAATCGCTGCGATGGCTTCCAAGTCTGAAACATCCAATCCCGGGTTACTGACCGTTTCACAGAAGAGGGCCTTGGTCTTGGGTGTGATCGCCTTACGGAAATTCTCTGGATCATTCGGATCAACGAAATTCACGTTAATCCCGAACTGGGGCAAGATGTCGTTGAACTGAGTGTACGTTCCGCCATAGAGGTTATTCGCTGAGACGATCTCATCTCCCTGCTGGCAAATATTGATGACCGAATAGAAGATGGCACTGGTTCCGGCTGAAACCGCAAGAGCCGCTGCCCCGCCATCTAATTCCGCGATGCGTTTTTCCAGAACATCATGAGTCGGGTTCATGAGTCGGGTATAAATATTACCCAGTTCCTTGAGGCCGAAGAGATTGGCCGCATGTTCGGTACTGTTAAAAACGTATGAGCTAGTCCGGTAAACCGGAACAGCACGTGAATTGGTCGTTGGATCGACTTCTTGCCCTCCGTGAAGGCATATGGTTTCCATTTTCATATCGTTGGAATTCCTCTATTTCTCTAAATCATTAGGGGTTTTAGGTTGCTGTCTGTTGTCTCGTAAAGAGCCCTAAAAACTAGCCAGCGTGACGGGCATGGAAAGAAAAATTCTCTTATTCCTTTTTTTCCTCATTCCATGACTTTTCCAGATAATTCACGACCGGATCCTGGTCATGGTGGGCAATCACCTCGGTGGCGATCTCCTTGAGTTCGGGACAGGCATTCTCGACCGCAATCCGCTCTGTGGCATGTTCAAAAAGTCCCAGATCGTTGACCTGATCTCCAAAAACAACCGCCCTCGCCTGCTCGGGTGCCTCCTTCCCTTGGACATGTTGAATCAACCGTTTCATGGCCTGCCCCTTGCACGCCTGTCGATCATGGATCATTAACCACCACCAGTCCTTAGCGTAAGGGTCATCCCAGACATGCATCGTCAATTCATTCCCAAAGATTGAATCCAGCTCTCTCTCATAAGCATGCATCTCAGCTTCAGAACCCACAGCGGTGATGCAGGCCACCTGCTCTCCTAGGGCTTGGATAAAATCGGGAGCATAGCGCGGACGGGGGTCCCCTACCTTTAACCGATCTTCTATGAACCAATCCAGCCCGCCATTACGCCGATCCCCGTAATATACCGCATCCCGTTCACCCGTAGTCGTGGTCATAAACATGACTGCACTCTGCTCCATGAAATAATCGTGGATGGTGTACGCTGTCGTCGAAGCCATCGGCCAGACACCGATGTGGCGCCCCGATTTCAGATCAGTCAGAAAGGCCCCATTACATTCGATAATCGGTAATTGAATGGGGAGACCGCGGAGTTTTTCCTGAATCGAAAAAGCGCTTCGGGCACTGGCTACTGTCAATGGGATTCCATCTTCGAGTAATGCCCGCAGGCGAGAGTGACTCCAGTCGGAAAGCTCACCATCAGAATGAAGAAGGGTCCCATCCAGGTCGGTAACGTAGAGCAAACTCAAGAGGCCCTAACCCTCAAGGGAAATTTACTTTGCACCTTCGTAGGCAGAAATCATGGCCAAACCGACGACCATGAGCACCACCCCAATCGCAACACAGAGAATGATGAGTTCGTTCCAGGGACTACCGTCCAAGATCCGGAGACCATCCAGGGTGCAAAAGGTTCCGACCAGTCCCGCTCCCTTAACCGCAGTCAGTGCTCCAAAAATCTGCTTTGCATTCATGACCTCCAACATCCCCGAATTCGCCCGAGAGTCAATTTTGAAATGAAGAAGGATGAATTAGGCATTAAGCATTTCTAATTCCCAATCGTTAATTCCATCTCCTTCTGAGTTGTCACTCCCCTTAAGTGGAACTACCTTTTGAAAATCATGAATGATCACGGACGATTAGAAGCGATCATCGGCTACTACAATTTAGATCTCTTTGAGGAAGCTCTTGAGGAGATGCGATCCCTGCCCGATGACTTCCGGACTCGTCCTGAATTACAGGCCATGGAGACCGCCATCCACATCCGCCAGCAAAACTGGGATGCCGCCCTCAAACTTTCCCGTCACCTCTGCACCGAGATTCCGGACCACCCCAGCCCCTGGCTCGATACCGCGTATTGCCTGCATGAACTAGGCCAGACTGCCGAGGCTAAAATCATCCTTCTCTCCGGGCCTGATTGCCTGAAGGACCAGGCCGTCTACCATTACAACATGGCCTGCTACGAGTCACAGCTCGAGAATTATGATCTGGCTCGTCAATACCTCGACCACGCCTGCGAACTGGATGATGAATTCATCAAACTCGCAGCAAACGACCCTGATCTCGAACCCATCGTCTAGTTTGCCCCCACTCTGTGCTTGATACGTTTCTCATCCTGATCGGGCTTGTCCTTTTATATTACGGTGGCGAAGGCGTCGTTTCTGGTGCCGTAGCCATTTCCTTAAAAATGGGGTTACCTAAACTAGTGGTCGGACTGACGGTCCTCGCCTTCAGCACCAGCAGTCCGGAACTCTTCGTCTGCGTCAAAGCCGCACTTCAGGAAAATGGCGGAATTGCACTGGGAAACGTCGTTGGCTCCAACATCGCCAATATTGCTCTTATTCTAGGAATTGCCGCCTGCATCTGTCCGCTCGAAGTCCATCAGAACGTCATCCGCCAGCAGATCCCCGTCCTCATTCTCGCTAGCGTCGCCTTCATTTACTTCCTCTACGATGGAATGATGACCTTCTCCGATGGCATCATCCTCCTCATCGGACTCGGTGTCTACATCCTCATCAGTCTCCTCAATGCCAAAAAATACCCGGACGAAGAACAATCTGAAGAACTCATTGAGGCTGAAAGCTTATCCAGCTGGCGAGCCGCGCTCTACCTTCTCGCTGGATTGGTTGGTCTTATTCTCGGAGCCGAGTGCATGGTCACCGGTGCCGTCAAAATCGCCAGCTCAATGGGAATTAGCGAAGCCGTCATCGGGCTCACGGTCGTTTCCATTGGCACAAGCCTGCCCGAACTCGCCACCTGTATTGTTGCGGCCATGAAAAAAGAAGTTGATATCGTCACTGGCAACCTCATTGGATCTAACGTTTTCAACATCGGCGCCATCATGGGCTGCACCGCAGTCGTCCATCCCGTCGTCAATCAGGGGATCACTGCCATCGATTGGGGTGTCATGCTCTTTCTCACTCTCATGATGATTCCCATCATGATCACCGGCTTCCGCGTTAACCGCTTCGAAGGCAGTCTCCTCGTCTCCTTCTACGCCCTCTACATCGCCTACCTCGTCCTCACCATCCCAGGGACGTCCGCATAACGATCGAAATATAGTTTACGAAGTGTTTCGACTTCTCGCCTAACCACCCTTCCCTTTCCTACATAGCTTTATCGGAGGCGGAATAGGAAAGGTCCCTAAGCACGCCGAAGGGGGCTGTGAAGTCCGTAATTCGGTATCAGCCGAACGAAGAATCCTCAAGGGGTTCCCTCCCCTCTGTCATTGCGCCTGTCCGCCGTAACGTTAGTAAAGGTGGAAGGGGCCTAGCAACGCGGCAACTCGTCTTGGCGTAGTGCGGTAGCTGCTGCACCAAGACGGATCCAAAAAAAACGCCATAGCAAGCAACTCATCGCCAGTATGAAGAACCTCAAAATCGTCATTAGAAAGCTACTAGACACTTCATCCGATCTATTGACCTCATCCCTGATTCATCTCCGTCAATATCTCAGCACTTCCTTCAATTCCTTCGTCTATCCCCAAAAACTCTTAACCCCTTGCTACTGAAGATCAGAAATGGATCATTCGAGCAACAGCCCCCCTATGATGCAATTCCCCATAGCTAAGGTAATCGGATCGGCGGGAAATCTTACTTGTGTATCTGCGCTAATCTCGATTATAAATTACACAGAATTGTAAGTTAGCCCTGATCTATATGAATACTAGCCCCGAAGTCAGCATTATCATGGAGTGGGAAAATATTATTTTCTCCAGTGACGACCGCTGCTGCCAAACATTAAGAGAATTAAGTCGCCAAATCAGTGCTTATGACC
The DNA here is from genome assembly GCA_039815855.1 of Verrucomicrobiota bacterium. Taxonomy (GTDB): domain Bacteria; phylum Verrucomicrobiota; class Verrucomicrobiia; order Methylacidiphilales; family JBCBYL01; genus JBCBYL01. The sequence goes on along the minus strand of JBCBYL010000045.1, from coordinate 1,767 downwards.
GCCCTCTGGAACTGTTGATTTTATTTAACCCCGAGCAACTGGAGCGACAAGGCATTGAAAAGAGTATCCATGAAAACTTCATCATCAAACAATCTGAAGATTCGTTTAAACTCAGGGTTGAAGAAGCAGAGGGCTTACACTATTTCGATTTAAAAAATGAAGGAGCCAGACGCGCGCACTCCCCAGTCATTATTTTCTTTGACAGCGACGTCATTCCGGAAGAGAACTGGCTGAAAGAAATCTCCCAGCCTTTTTTTGATAATCCTGAAATTAAAGCCTTAGCAGGCAATACCTATATTTACCATGAATCAGTTTATGATAAGGCGTTTGCACTTGGATGGTTTTTTCCCTTGCGAATCGAAGAAAATAAGCTTCATCCCAATGCAAAATTATTTCTAGCTAACAACGTTGCCTTCAGACGAGACACGTTTCTCGAACATTCCTTCCCTGCACTCGCGGACGGGACCACACGCGGAGCCTGCACAGATCTTGCATATCAATTGCATGATTCGAATATACCCATTTGGGCTAATACGGCAGCTAGAGCGAACCACCCTGCCCCGGAAGGGTTCCAGTATTATATTGACAGGGCGATGTCACACGGACGAGATAACGTGCTTAAAAAAGGCAGAACTTTTCCTGTCATCCTCAAGAGTTATGCGGGAAGCATGCGCTGGAGCTTCATTAAATGTATCGATATTTTGTTACGTATGCTGAAATATCACCAGCGAGTTAAATTACCAGTATATCAATTGCCTGCAGCCTATGCGATTATGTCAGGTTATTATGTTCTTGCTGCCATCGCCAGCACTGTCACGGTTACCTTCCCACAATATGCAAAAGGCCTATGGAAGATATAACCTGAGGCAATTATTGAGGGTCAGTATTTAACATTAACATTTCATTAAATCAAAGACTCGCAATAGAATGGAACAAGGGAAGTCAAACGTCAAATTCCGACCCTTTGGATGATCTACGCCGGACAAGTCACGTTCCACTGTTGGCTGACTGCTAAGATTCTGAAAAATTAAGAGAATAACATGAGCATATCAGACGAATTAGCCAAGCTTGCCGAGCTCAAGGAGGCTGGAGTTCTTACCGCTGAGGAATTTGAACAAGCGAAAAAGAAGACTCTTTCAGATGACGGGATCCCGAACCACGTGAAGAGATTCTCATCCAAAAAAAATGATCAATTCGAGGATAAAAGTGATCATTCCGTCGGCAAGGCGGCCAATCGGTATGTTTCTTTTCAGATGATGATGGCAGTGATTGCAATCATCCTATTCCTGCTGTTTTTCGCACCTATGATGTGCAATTCTGGGGGACCTGGATTCTCCCCTGGATTCCCTCGATGAGAGGGCTTATCAAGCATCCTTATCATCCGAGAACGCGGCTCTCTTTTCGGTTTATGGACATTTCTGCGCAAGTCCTATCATTATTTTCGTTACCTTACGGCAATTTCTTCAAAAAATTACCAGCCCTTCGTGAACCAAATCTATTTTTGGAATCTTATCTGATGAATTATTTTGGCACATTCTGTCCTATATTAACCTATCTCGTTTCCTTTACCATCTATGGTTTGGCAATCCGGGACTTCGATGACGGACAAATCTCCGGTGGGTTTATGACTTTCTATATTCCATGTCTGATCACCAATCTCATCGTACTTCCTACAGTTGCAATGGCACAACTCGCTTTTGGAATTTATCAAATGGTAAAAAATAATAGGAAAGACGGTAAACTCTATATTTTTTCATCCCTGTTCGT
>JBCBYL010000215.1:0-2419 GCA_039815855.1 Verrucomicrobiota bacterium | reverse complement strand
TTCGATAAAATTCTACTTCCGCTAATTCAGGCATTAGACTATATTAATGTGGTAAACGATTGACAGGCTTACTAATCGTCCAAGTGACTTTTGGAGAAAAAAATGGAGCCCTGGAATGGGGCTCAAAATCACCAATGTCCTTCTGCATCCTGAAAAGCGAATCTTCCGGGAAATCAAGAAGCCGGATCAATTAAGCGCGCTCATTGGCACCAAGCTCATGGAATCACACCACTCCGGAAAGCAAATGATATTCTGCTTCGGAAGTCATCACTGGCTAGGAGTGCACCTCGGAATGACTGGGAAGCTCCATTGGGAAACGCCAGACTACCAGCAGGAAAAACACGACCACTTGGTAATCGAGACAAAAAAAGGCCAGATGGTTTTCACTGATCCTCGTCTCTTCGGGAAATTAAAATATCATCATGGCGAATCTGAACCGGAGTGGTGGAAAAATAGAGCGCCAGACGTTCTTTCAGACTCATTCACGTCCTCTTACATGATCAAAACCTGCAAAGAATCCAGGCGACCCGTCAAAGCGATCCTTCTCGATCAATCCATCTTCCCCGGCGTCGGAAACTGGATGGCAGATGAAATCCTCTGGCGTGCCCGGCTGATGCCGAATCGCATCTATGCAGAACTCGCTCCCCAGGAACGTCAGGAACTGTACAAACGCGCCCGTCAAGTCTGTCGAGACGCCATGCGAGTCATTGCCCCGGACTGGTCAAAGCCGCCGGACAACTGGCTATTCAACCACCGATGGAAAGACGGCGGCACCTGCCCAAAAACCAGGAAGCCCCTCACCCGCGAAACCATCGCCGGCCGCACCACCTGCTACTCCCCCGCCTGGCAGAGATGATCAAACCTTCTTCGCTTGCTTCTACTGCGGAGTGGATAACTGTCTCTAGCTACTCGGTATCGGGTTGAGGATGATTTCGATACGGCGGTTTTTGGCCCTATTTTCTGGAGAATCATTGGGGACCAAGGGCTGAAACTCGCCGTTGGCAACCGCTTGCAGCCGGTCACCCGGCAGGCCACAGAATTCATTTAGAAAGCGGACTGCGGCTAACGCTCGCAATGAAGAGAGTTCCCAGTTGGTCGGAATCCGCACCGAGTTTCCTGAGAGCGGTTTATTATCGGTGTGCCCTTGAACCTGTAGCATCTGATTGGGAGAATCCGCTAGTGCAATCGCTAAATCCTTCAGAACCGCTTTGCCTTCCTCCCTCAGTTGGAATTTCCCGGAATCAAAAAGAATTTTGTCGGCTACATTCACGGTCAGTTGGTCTTTGAGTCGGGAGATGACCACATCCTTGCTGGCAATTGCCTCCCTCAGCTTCTGCTCCAGGCTTTGGTCCTTACGCGCCAATTCCTTACGTGTGGCCTGTAGTTTTTTTTCGAAGTCTGCCCGCTCTGCTGCCACTGCGGCCATTGCTTCATCGACCTCTGCCTTCAGCTTTTTCTGGGAATCTTGTAATGATCGACTTTTCTCTTCAGCGGATTGAAGTTTTGATTGCTGGTCGCCAAGCGCTCTTTGCAAATCAGTATTCTGCTCCTGAAGTAACTCGTTCCGCGACTGGTAGGTCTTAGCATTCTCTTCAGACTGAGCAAGCTGATCAGCTATCGCCGCAGCCTGCTGATTGGCATCGCTCGCCTTAGCGAAGTAATAAAAACTCAACGCACCCAAAAGCAGCACGATCAGCACGAATCCGGTCGCAACGATAGGTTTCTTCATGCTCATATTCTACTCTGGGTGGAAAAGGTAAGAAAGGTCTTAATCCTTTTCGTATTCCTTTAAGAACCCGACAAATTCGCGCCGGTGATTTTCTTCACCACTTAATAATTCGATAGCCATATCCTGAGTGACATAGTCGCGACCGTCTGAAATTTGGATAATTTTATTATACTGAGCGATCGCTCCGTCTTCGGCGTCGATCACACCTTTGATGACGGCAATGATATCCGTCGAATCCTCTGGAGGTTGAAGCGATTGTTGACTTCTGTCTAAAGACAGAGAACCGGGTACGATGCCTCCGATGGTTTTGATTCGGTTCGCCAGGGTCTGGGCGTGCGTTAGCTCTTCAACAATGTCTGCCGCTAAGGCCTTCTTAATCGTCTCCACCCGCACTCCGTCCGGATTGACCGAACAGGCGATATAATTTTGGATGGTCTCTAATTCCATGGCGTAGGCCACTTTGAGCTCCTGAATAATGTCCTCGTGTACTTGCATGGCATTAACTTAACACAGGTCTCTGAATCCTAAACACAGACTTTTTTGATCTCCTTTTCATAGTCCGCAAAGTAACGGGGAATCATGGAAAGATCAAAGTCAGGTAAGATCTCCTGACTGCTTTCCCGTTCCAGTAAAAATTATATCGCCTGTTCGGTCAATCCGGACGGAGTGCGGGTGGAGACGATTAAGAAG
>JBCBYL010000132.1:0-6039 GCA_039815855.1 Verrucomicrobiota bacterium | reverse complement strand
GGTTGGGAGGATTGAAAATTACCGAAACATGAGGACTGGCACTCTGCAGGAACGGATCATTTCGGTGGTGGTGCTGCCGACGAGGAACTGGCGGACTTTCGAATGCCCGTAGGCTCCCATCACGAGAAGATCGATTTTTTCATTGGCGCACTGAGCCCCTCGTATTGGTTCATTGCCCGCCGGGTTAGCCAGCACCCACTTCTCATAACATGCATCCTGGAGTCCATCGACCAGTCAATACCAGCTGAAGCTTGATTCCTGCGTATAATTGCTTCCGCATGATTGGTCTCCTTACAGTTAAGTGTGTTTATCTTGGGCGATGCTCTAACACTGCTTGCAGTGAGCTTGCTGTAGGGGGAATTGCCCCTACAATCTCGCGGAGACCTTAATTGGCTATCAGCCCGTCTAGGGCTGACCCCTAAGAAGGATATTGCTGGATACCCCAGCGTACTTTGCCAGTCCCTTACTTGATTAAGAGCGGCGTCTGCGCAAAATCAGAAGTCCTGCCAATCCCAAGGATAATAATGCGAAAGTACTAGGTTCTGGGACGACATCAAACTGCAAACCACTCAAGCGCCACCTATCATCGGCAGCACCGGAGCTCGCAAAAATGAAGGAATCACCAGCCTCGAGCGCATAGCCCGCTCCGCCGTTGAGATTTTGGGATCCAGCTGCACCCGAAGTGAATGCTGTATTCAGGAAGGTGCTTGTACTCGCATCATAAAGAACGAAGTCCAAATCATCAGCAGCAGTAAAATTCTCGAAACCGGATGCGCCAAAGAAAAGGAGCTCAGATCCGGCCGCGATGGAGACAGAGTCGATAGTAAACACCAAGACCTCATTATCACTCATGCGGGCACCATCGCTGTCGGAATTAACGACTCCGCCGTCCGCATTCGAGTTGACGGCAATGGAATTGGTCACGTTATTAAGAATAACATTGCTGGAGTCGAGACCTGAGGTAACGAATGTATTGTAGGTCGCAGCGTTGACGGCTGTGCCCGTAGCACCTGGAGCCCAGTTACGGGCAGGTACCAAGGAGAGAGTAAAGGAATCGCCATTTGTTCCACCAGAAAAGGTGTTACTAATGCTCCAGTCGTTTGCATTGGCACCCGAGTCTGTCACGATTCCTGAATTATAGGTGAAGGTCGCCGTCCGGGTAGCATCGTCAGAATTGTTGGCCTGACCGAGGATGATTTGAGCGTGTCCGTTTGGGGTGGATAGAGCGAATACAGAAATACAAATCATAAGATTCAGGAGAACTCTATCTCTCTTCAATTTTGAAAAGAATATGAATATCATAATCTTAACATACGAAGAGCTGACTCCATTGTCGCCCGAAATTCGGACAAAAGCTGTCCGATATCGGACAAAGCTAAGTCAACGACAGATTCTGCGGGGTAATGACCCCCTACGATTTTCGCTCAAACGATCAATTGCCCGAGTTCTGCGCTCGATACTCGGTGGGATTCATGCCGTGATGAATTCGGAAGGTTTGGGCGAAATGGCTCGGATTCCGATAGCCGGATTCCATGGCAACTTCGAGCACGGTTAAGGCGGTGGAGCTCAAGAGTTTGGCACCATGACGCAGTCGGGCCTCCACGATAAGTTGCGACGGAGAGACATCACAAACAGCATTTATTTTGCGCTGAAGGCTACGAGGACTCATTCCGAGCGCCTTTCCCAGCTGTTCCACGCCAAACTCGGGATCCGTCAAGTGAGCGTGTATCGCCTTTAAAGCTGTGTCGATAAAGCTCCTCTGCGGATGGCTCGATGTCGATGTGTGATCCCATTGTTTGATTTGGTCTGCCATTTGTTGCTGAAGCAAATGACGGGACCGCAAAAGATTTTCGATACAGGCTTCGAGAAGCTCGATATGGAATGGCTTGGTCAGATAATAGTCTGCCCCACATTCGAGACTCTCGACCTGGTCTTGGATGCTCGACTTTGCCGTTAGCATGACAAACGGAATATGCGAAGTCGTCGGCTTATCCTTTAAGGCTCGACAGAAAGCCACCCCGTCCATAATCGGCATGAGGATATCCGACACCACAATGTCGGGTATCAGATCGAGGGCCATGGAGAGGCCTTGCTGCCCGTTCCGCGCCTCGAAAACCTCAAATCGCTCACTCAGTTCGAGAACGATGCCGTGACGCACATCGCTATCGTCCTCCACGACCAAGACAACCGTCTTATCAGAAAGGTTTGGATCCGAGGTCTTCACGATTGGTTAAACTCCTGTGAAAGAATGGCTTTTTCGATGGGAAGAACAAGCGAGAACCGGGTGCCCGGATATTCCTCGCTGTCTTGGACAGGGCTTTCAGCCTGAATGGTTCCTCCCGAGAGTTGAACTAACTCATGGGTGAGATGCAATCCAATGCCCGACCCGCTGGAAAGCGTGCTTTCGGGAACCCGATAGAATCGTTCAAAAATATGTTCCCGATGTTCCGGTGCGATTCCCGGGCCGGAGTCTTCAATCGAAAAGAAGAGTGACTTCTGGTGATCATGATCCTTAAGCAGAAAGGTTAACCGCACGATGCCCCGATCAGGGGTGTATTTGATGGCATTACTGACGAGATTTTGAACGATCTTTCCTAGAAGATCAGGGTCCTGCCAGGCGATCAGGCTCTCAGGGCCGTCGAGGCTGTAGTCCTGATTTTTGGATCGAGCGATAGGCCCTAGCCGTTCGAACGTATCCCGAATACACCCGGCAAGGTCAATTTCCTTCGGAGAAAAAGAGAGCTTTCCCGCATCCAGTCGACGGAAATCAAGGATTTGGGTGACCAGCATCCCTAACCAGTCGAGATTGTTTAAGACACGGGTGAGGGAATCTTTCGTTTCAGGGTCGTGTTCTTTTCGGTGAATGCGATGGAGCGCCAGACTCATGGCCGTTATCGGCGTATTCATCTCGTGCGAAACATTGGTAAAGAAGGTGTTTTTCTGCTGCTCAAGTTCCACGAAATGATGTTGCTGTTGTTCGATTTGTTTGTCGCGAAAATGGATATACTGCCAAATGAGAGCGATTGTTGCACCCATGATAACGATCAAGGTGGCAATGAACCATGGCTGGGCCCAGAACGGTGCCGCCACGGTGAAGGCAAACTGAGCTGGGGTCGGGTCCAAATTGAAGTCGCGATCCCGGGCGCGAACCTGGAACCGATGTTGGCCACTGGGAAGGTTCAAGTAGGTGTGCCTCGTATCGTAGGTGAAGGGCGACCATTCCCCGTCGTTGAGCCGGTAGGAAAAGTGAAGCAAGTCCCGAGGTGTGTTTTCCCATGGATCAAGACCTTCCCAGGAAATCTGAATATTGCCTTCCTCAGCGACTCGCTCAAATCCTTCGATAATGGCCGTATCCGGGGCTTCTTTTTCTGCCTGATAACGTATGGTTTGGTAGGGGGTTGTTAAATTCAAAGAAACACGAGCGGATCGAAGGTCGTTCCTGGTGAAGTTCATCCAGAGGGCACCGTCACTTGATTGCTTGACCGTGCCATAACCTGGAGACATGCCAAAGGAATCCGAAAAGACGTTTCCAATCCAGCTCCTGCCATCAAACCGACTCATACCTCGGTCGGTCGATGCGAGGAGCGTTCCATCCTGCAACATGAGTAATCCAGTCACGCGGTTACTGGCAAGGCCATCGGTAGCCGTATAACGCCGCCATCCATCCGCATCGTTCCGATGGATGCCTTCAGTAAAATGAGCGACCCAGACGGTGTCTTCGGCATCTACAACCATGCCGCGGGTCTGCGATGTAGGAAGGCCCTGAACCCGCTCCGCGGTGCTGGAACCCGGAGTATACACATGGATCCCAGCCCTTCCAATCCAGATGCGGCCGTCCCTTGATTCGACGAATTGGTGTATGTTGTAGGGAAAAGCAGGCCGAGTGTAGCGGGCTGCGAGTTTGATCTCACCGGTAGAGGTAACCTGATATTGCAAAGCTCCACCTGCTCTCTTGGCATCCCTGATGCCCCCGGCTCCGAGCCAGATGCTTCCGTCAGATGCTTCCCAAAATGATCGGTCCGGGATGAATATGGCAAAATCGGTGAGCGTCACCCGTTGCCATCTTTGCCCATTAAAGACGGAGAAAGCCGCACAATGCGATTTTGTTTCTGGCTGGAAATGCTTTCCGATTACCCAAACCAGGCCATGACTTGAAGCGTGGACCGCCGATGGGTTAGAGATCGTTCCATCGTGTTGCCCATAGCGCAGCCACGCCTCGGTCTTTGGATCATGTGAAACAATAGATCCATAATGGATAAACCAGTCCACACCTGAGGTGTCCGAGCATTGAAAATGAAGTTCAGTAAAGCTTTGCCACTGTTTGTCTGTGACATCGACCAGATAGGCCCCCATACCCCCCGCCACCACGCAAAGACGCCCATCGGAGAGTTCTTTAATTTGGGATAATGGAACAGCTGATAACCTTGTTTGATCGCGCGAATAATAGACCGGTCCGTCATCACGGATCGCAGAGATCTGCCCCAGGCCACCTGCCCAAATTGAGCCATCCCGTAGGGTTTGAATAGAAAAGTAATTCTGCTTGCTTTCCGGCTCCTCCGATTTCGTCCATTCCCTCGTCTTGGGGTCATAGCACTGGATACTACTGTTGAGGTGATTATCGGCATACCAGATCCGGCCATCCTGTCCGGCGGTTAAGGCTGCGAAGCCCCCCGGAGAAGGAATCTTCATCCAGTCCGTGTCATGATCAGGCGTCGAGTCAATAGAACCATCACGGACTCGCATTTTTCGCAAGTTGCCCGCTTGTCCGCGTATTCCGGCCACCATCCAGAGGTGTCCCTCGGCGTCAACGCACATCGTATTCAGGGTCGTGCCGCTGGGGGCTAGCCAGACCTTTTCGACGGATGTTGGATTCATCATTTCGATACGCCAAATTGCTTTAGTGGAATAGAACCAGACAGCATGTTTTCCGCGAAGTAGAGCCGTTCGAATTTGTCCCGGGATGCTTGTGAGGACAACTTTCCACTCGCCCTTAGAATAAAGAATCAGGAAGTTTTCGGCACACGCCAGGATCGTCCGGTTATCTAATGCCAGAAGCCCTGTTACCTGGACACTGGTGGATTTCGACATGTCTGGTTGCGTCGGAAGGGGTGCTGATGGCAGGGGAATGTGTTCGATCGATCGACCATCGTAACGAGCGATTCCGCCCACCGTTCCGAACCAAAGACTACCATCGGGAGCTTCATCGACGCACCAGACAGGCAAGTGGTTTACTAAATCCAACGAGCGCCACCGCCAATCCTCCACGATCGGGTCACCGCGCGTGGGCTCATACGGCGCTACGGCCGTGCAAAGCTTAGGGGAAAGCAGGAGAAATAAGCACAAAAGTAGTCGTCTGCCCATCTACGTATGACGATTTCAAATCAAAAGGGGAATTGCAAACTTATCTTAGGGGCCAGCCATTAGGTTGGTTGGCAACAAAAAAGTAGAGTTGGGCTGAGCGAGGGGCGTTCGCGCACCGAGACAAAAGGGATGGAATCATTCTATCAAACACGTGACCCTCACCAAGGTGCCGTAATCGCGTTTCAAAGACCTTGAGACAGGACATTGTTGAACAAAACAATGTCATCGATCAGCAGACGGAAATTGCCGAGCGCTTGAAAACGAAAATGAAAATCTTCGAGCGTGAACTCGAAAAACACAAAAGACCTGCAGGAATCCCAAATCCATAAATAAGCAAGGCAAGGATATATTAGGACTCATTTTATTAGACAGGTGAGGAAGGATTTTGGCGTTTAGCTCGTAGCTGGTAGCTCATAGGAATGCAGAATTTGGTTTCGCGCTAAGGCCGCAAAGGCACGCTTCATAAACTATTTTTCCGTATCTGGCTTCATTCCATCACTCACTGTTAGACAAACTTTTGCGACTCTTAGCGCACTTAGCGCGAAAATGAGTAAGAAGCCGGAAGTGGTTGGGAGGATTGAAAATTACCGAAACATGAGGACTGGCACTCTGCAGGAACGGATCATTTCGGTGGTGGTGCTGCCGACGAGGAACTGGCGGACTTTCGAATGCCCGTAG
>JBCBYL010000147.1:0-5213 GCA_039815855.1 Verrucomicrobiota bacterium | reverse complement strand
TGGGTGGAGGTGTTGGCCGTTATATTAACGAGAAACGTGCCTACATTCGTGAATCCGGGGTGGATGAACATGTCTTACTGATTCCAGGAGAAAAGACTCAAGTCATTCGTGAAGGGGTATGTCAACGGATTGAAATTGCCTCTCCGCTCATTAACCAGACATCCCGGTATCGTATTCTCTGGCGTTTGACAAAAGCAGAGGAGTTACTTGCAGCGGAAAGGCCGGACATCATTGAATCAGGTGACCCCTATCATCTAGGATGGAGAGTGATGGAAACAGGGAAAGCACTGGGGATTCCCGTGGTCGGCTTTTATCACTCTCATTTCCCGGAAGCTTACATGCGCACGGCCTTGAAATACGGCGGTCCCTGGGTGCGTGATGCGGTTCTGGATTATGCAAAGAACTATATCGCACGCCTCTATAATCAGTTTGATGCCACCATTGTACCTTCCCGGGAATTGGTCGATCTCTTAAAAGAATGGGGAGTGGGTAATGCACACTTTCTCCATCTCGGGGTGGATACGAAAACCTTTCAGCCGGATGCCGGTAAACTCGAAAGACGCCAAAAATTGGGCTTAGACCCGAACCGCTTCTGGCTCATGTATGCGGGACGGCTAGCAGGAGAAAAAAACACCAGGACGCTCTTGGAAGCATTCAAGCAGCTGGAACAGCGCTGCCCCGGTGAGTTTGGATTCCTGGTCATTGGGGATGGGGCCCTCCGCCCTCAACTCGAAGCAGTGAAAGACCAGTGCCACTCTTTTCGCTGGGAATCATACTGCCGGGAGTCCTCGGATCTGGCCGAATGGTACCGGGCGTCTGATCTCTTTGTTCATCCCGGTATCTTTGAGACCTTTGGACTCGTTTCATTGGAAAGTCAGGCTTCCGGATGTCCGGTCGTAGGGATTAGAGGGAGTAAGATGGATGCCAATATTATGGTGGGGCTCGATCTCTGGGCGGATCAAAATACACCCGAGGCCCTGGTCGAAGCCATCTTGAGAATGAAGAAAGAAAATCTGTCACAAATGGGGTTGGAAGCTTCCCGGTTGGTCTCTGACCGTTATTCATGGGAGGTTGTCTTCCAGAGCCTCTGGGATTTATATGCCAAGGTCATTGAGGAGAAGAAAACGTAATGAGTGAAGCCAAAGACGAGATCATCATTCGTCATTACCGCCCGGAAGACCGGGAGGTGGTGCGTCGGATTTGTTGTGATACCGGATTCCTGGGTAACCCGGTGGATCCGGTTTTTCAGGATCGGGAATTATTTGCTGATTACCTCACCGGATATTATTTAGATGAGGCGCCTGAGTTGGCCGTCATTTTAGAAAAAAACGGTGAGGTGCGGGGCTACATTCTTTGTGGGAATGATCCTCAAGCACAGGCTGCCTATGAAAGAAGTCATGCGCCAGGCTGGGCTTGGCGGGCGATTACCGGCTATTTCTTCCGCTATGGTGCGGGCACCAAAAAGTATATTCATTGGATTTTGACCAAAGGCCGTAAAGAAGTTCCCTTTACTCCAAAGGGCATGGCTCATTTCCATATTAATCTCCTCTCAGACGTTCGCAGTATGGATGGCACTCGAAAGATGTTTGATTTTTTCTTTCACGATTTAAAGCAGAAGGGAATTCACTCGATCTACGGTCAGGTGGTGACTTTTGAAGAGCGCCGAAGTGCTGCCATGTTTAAACGCTACGGATTCCTCCTTCAGGACAAAATGGAAGTCACGAAATTCCAACACATGGTCGATCATTCTGTTTTTCTCTTCACCGTCACCAAGGACCTGACCCACTTCACCGGGATGTATGACTACAAAAGCGAGGTCAAGAGTGATGAAGTAAGAACGAAGAAGTAAGAATCCACTCCGCGTCTCAGCGCCTCTGCGTTAAAAACCTCCCCAACCTCCCTGTTAATAAAGTAAGCAGTAAGCAGTAGTGAATCCAATTCGAGTCCATCCGTGTTCATTGGTGGTTAAAAAAACTCCCCGGCCTCCCTGTAAAAAAGAATCTCTGTGTTCTCCGTGTCTCTGTGGTTTAATAAAATGAAATGAAGAAGCGCCTGATCATCTCTCTCCATGACGTGCATCCTGGAACCAGGGAGCAAGTCATCCGACAAGTCGATGCATTAAATGCGGTGGGTGCAGACCGTTTTTCTCTTTTGGTCGTTCCTAAATTTCACCATGAAAAATTGATTAGCGAGGATCCTCTATTACTCGATTGGCTGACCAAGCGCCACGCGCAGGGAGATGATCTCGTCCTTCATGGTTATTATCATGACCGGCAGGGTAGGGAGTTGGGGAATATTTTCTGGACGAAATTGTATACCAACGGGGAAGCGGAGTGCCTGGACTTGAGCGATGGTGAGATTCGTCACCGTATCGAAATGGGTCGGAGGATCTGGGATGATCATGAGTGGAAGATGGTCGGTTTTATTCCCCCCGCCTGGTTGATGCCTGAGTCTCAGTATGCCCTCCTTCGCAGAGAAGAGCTGCTTTACACCAATCGTCTGCGCGATGTGACCTTACTCTTAAAAAACAGAGTGATCCGCTCCCAAAGTCTTTGTTACAGCACTCGCTCAGGATGGAGACGGGAAATTTCGCCGCTTTGGAACCAATGGCTTTTTACCCGCCTGCGCGGCCAATCTGTGATCCGTCTCAGCTTACACCCTCCTGACTTTGAGTTTGAGCTCATTCGTCAGCAAATTATTGAGCTAGTGGAATTGGCCTTGGCGGATGGCTATGAGCCCGTAACCTATGCTCAATATGCCGAAAGCTGATCTCCACGTCCTTTCTGCCCATTCGAAGCGCCCGCCTGAGTGGATCCTCCGTCAGTTGGGTATCGCGGAGAGTTATACCGATCCGGAGCACATTTTCGATGTTCTCAGTCGCAATGGGTTTGAGTTCATTACGATCACGGATGTGGATTCCATCGAAGGTTGTTTAGCCATTGCGGATCGACCGGGAACCTTCATCAGTCAGAAAATCACGGCCACCTTTCCTGAAGACCACTGCAAGGTTCACGTTCTGGCCTGGGATATTACCGAAGCCCAACACCAGAAAATCCAGGGATTGCGCGATAATATTTATGAGCTGGCAGCCTTTTTGCACGCTGAGAAGATCGTTCACGGGGTCGCCACCCCGCTTCGGTCCATCAATCTGAAGCTGACCGTCGATCATGTGGAAAAACTGATTCTCCTCTTCTCTCTCTTTGAAGGGATGAACGCGACAGATGCCCCGCTAGCTCAGGAAGTCTGGCGACAGTGCATCGAAGGCTTAACTCAGGAGCGGCTGGATGAGATGGCTGAGCGCCAAGGGATCGAACCGCATCTTCCAGCCCCCCAGCCGCGTCGTCTTTTTGCAGGTTCTGGTGATTATGCGGGTATGTATATAGGGGCGGCTTATAGCCAGGTGGATAAAGCGGATACCGTTCAGGACTTTTTAAGTCAATTGCATCAGGGCCAGGCGCAACTTCAGGGGAGGGGGGGAGATGTCTGCTGTTTCTCAACCAGCCTTTATAAAATCCTCGTCACTTACGCGACCCGGCGGATGTCGATCACCGCTCCTCACGGGGTGGGATTACTTAAGCAAGTAGCTGAGCGATTTCTCGCCGGGCACAATCCGGCTGAAATTTCCCTCGGGGAACGCTTTGCCTTGCTGGCAGAAGCGGTCCGGACAGGGAAAGCACTCGACTTCATTAAGCCCAATGACGTTTCCCTGAATCGTGAGATCGCTATGTATTTCCTCGATCCTGCTGTTAAGAACGCGCTCGACGAAATCATTCACAGGGAGCCCACTCCTGAGCGCAGAACCTTTGCCATGTCGTCTAAAATCGCTAACGATTTGATTTTTAGGCTCTTTAACCGAACCCTGGAACAGATCGAAAGCGGGAATCTCATCGACAGCTTGCAGCCTGCGACGGGGATGCTTCCTATTCTGGCTGGAATTTCACCTTATATTCTCTCCTATCATGCGCTTTACGGAAATCGATACCTCGTAGAGAAAGTGGCTGACCGGGCTTTACCGGAGAGGCCCCCCTGTCTCAGAAACGAAAAAAGAGCCTGGTTTACGGATACCCTCGATGATGTCAACGGGGTGGCGCGCACCATCCGCACCATGAGTAAAGTTGCAATCAAGGCAGATAAAGACCTCACGGTGGTCATTTCTGCTACGGAATCTGATAAAGGGGAAAGAGCGGAGAATCAAGAGGGCTTTCAGCTCAAGAATTTCCCTCCAGTAGGAGATTTTGAACTTCCTGAATACAAGCTGCAGAAACTCAGTTTCCCGCCAGTTCTCGACATGATTGACTACATCGAACGCGAGCGGTTCACAGAATGTATCATTAGTACCCCTGGACCGGTGGGCCTGACTGCATTAGCAGCGGCGAAACTTCTGGGCCTGCGCACCTGCGGCATCTATCACACCGATTTTCCTCAATATGTACGCATCCTCACCGATGATGGACTGATGGAAACCATGATGTGGCAATACATGCATTGGTTCTATGCTCAGATGGATCGGGTTTATGTGAACTCCGAATTTTATCGAAAGTGCTGGGTGGATCGCGGTATCCCCTATGACCGCATCCACATCTTATCCCGAGGTCTCGATACAGAAACCTTTCACCATCAAAAGAGGAATGAACACTTCTGGCAGAAACGCGGGGCGAAACACCCTGTCGTGCTCTACGTCGGCCGTGTTTCTAAAGAGAAAGAACTCGAGTTTCTAGCCCGTGTTTACCAGAAGTGGAAAGAAGAGGGGATTCGCCTCGATCTCGCCATCGTGGGAGAGGGACCTTATGAAGAAGAACTCAAGCAGATCATTCCGGATGCCATCTTTACTGGCGTCCTTCATGGAGATGAACTCGGCATGGCTTATGCCTCATCAGAGTTCTTTGCCTTCCCTAGCACTACCGATACCTTTGGAAATGTCGTGGTTGAAGCCATCGCTTCAGGCTTGCCTGCGTTGGTCTCAGACGTAGGAGGACCTAAAGAGATTGTTCATGAGGGCCAAGACGGTAAAGTCCTGTCTGCCAATGATATAGATCAGTGGAGTTCTGCCGTGCGAGAATGGGCTGACAACCCGATCCCACGCTCCCAAAGAATCGAAAACGCCAATCGAGTCCATCAAGACCGCAGCTGGAACAAAGCCTTCAGCGACTTCTGGAACGGCATCGACTCCACAGTCAAATAGAAGGGAGAGTTATGAATTAAGAATTAAGAAT
>JBCBYL010000092.1:0-10136 GCA_039815855.1 Verrucomicrobiota bacterium | reverse complement strand
GCGGACGTGGTCGCAGAAGATGAAAAGGAAACATCTGGGTTAAGAGCGATCCTTAACTTTGGTCATACCCTCGGGCATGCGATCATTCCAAGGGAGACAGCTTCACCATGAAGCAATTTCCCATATCCTGATGTCTGTTCGATCGCATGCCCGAGGGTATGACCAAAGTTAAGGATCGCTCTTAACCCAGATGTTTCCTTTTCATCTTCTGCGACCACGTCCGCCTTAATTTGAACACAGCGGGTAATGATAGTGGCTAACTCCATCTCCTTTGGATGAGCGCATAGCGATAGGAGTTCGGGATCACGGATCAGTCCATATTTGATCACCTCCGCCATCCCTGCGGAAAATTCACGTGGTGATAACGATGACAATGATGAAAGGTCAGCGAAGACAGCCTGCGGCTGGTAAAACGCTCCGACCAGGTTCTTTCCCTCAGGAAGATTGATCCCGGTCTTACCTCCGACACTGCTGTCGACCATGGCCAGCAACGTGGTCGGCACTTGAATAAAATCAATCCCCCTCAAATAACTCGCAGCTAAGAATCCTCCCAGATCGCCAACCACTCCACCGCCAAGAGCTACGAGAAGACTTGAACGCGAAAATGCTTCCCCTGCCATTTGAGATAAACAGGCACTGAAGCGTTGTACACTTTTTGAGGTTTCCCCTGCGGGCACGAGACATTCCAGGTAATGATCCGCGTATTGATTCATTTCATTACGCCAGGTTTGAAAATGAGGTAGCGCCTCCACGGTTTCATCTGTGACGACGATCATTTCTCGATAACCCTGTATTCCTTCCAGAAAGAGCTGCTCCAAGTCAGAGCCAATATGGATAGGATAGTCTCCACCCGGAGTATGAATGTTGAGTTGAGTCGTCATTGCCTTCACTTCGCTGAGTCAGCCGCCAGACTAAATATCAATAATGGGGCCTTTCCCGGGCGGCGGATTCGAGTCATTCGCTGATTTGACTGCTTTTCGTGATTGTCCTCGGTTCATACGCACCTGGACTTTGGAACGCTTTTTCGAATCACCAATAAATAGATTCACCAGACTGATAATTAAACCACCGAGGAGAGCCGACCAGAATCCAACGACATCAAATCCAGAGACCAGCAGGCCCGTCACCCATAGTGTGATCGCATTGATGACAAAGAGGAAAAGGCCCAAAGATAGAATAACGAGCGGCAATGAAAGCAAGGTGAGGATTGGCCTAAGAATCATATTGAGCAGTCCCAGGACCAATGCCGCCACTCCCAGAGAGACATAACTCTCATAGGTAATTCCATCCAGAAGATACGCCGCCAAGGCAACCGCCAGGACGGTTACGAACCATCGATATAATGCTCTAATCACGATGACATTTTATCACGCGGTCAGTAATATGACACCAGATTTCATAAGGAATGGTTTCTGCCCAGTCAGCCATCTCGGTAGCGCTAATTTCCCGTTCCCCATCCCGCCCGAGAAGAGTAACAGTGTCACCGACTTTTACTGAGTGGACGTGAGTCACATCGACGACAATCTGATCCATGGTGACTCGCCCGAGAATGGGACAAAATTGTCCAGCGATGAGCACCTGACCCCGGTTAGAGAGGGAACGGAAGTAGCCGTCGCCGTAGCCGACTGAGAGGGTCGCGATTTTGGTCGTTCGCTTTGTTGCAAATGTCGCTCCATAACTAATGGTTGTTCCTTTGGCCACTTCGCGCACCCTGACGACACGGGCAAACCATGACAATGCCGGGCGTAATAAATCTTTAAATCCTTTCAAACAGGGCGCACCGAAGAGAACCAACCCCGGGCGCACCATGTCGGCATGGGTCGCTTTTAAAGTAAGCATGCCCGCACTGTTACACATATGTCTGAGAACACCTGGAGGAGATGGAATGGCTTCAAATACTTTCCACTGCTCCAAGGAGAACTTCACATCTTCATCCGCACAGGCGTAGTGGGAATAAAAACCTTTCAGGGCAAGATGCGACGAGCCCATAATTTTCTTCATCAGGTGCACGGCTTCACGGCGTTCGCACCCAAGGCGCGCCATGCCGGTATCCACTTTTAAATGAACCTCTGCGGTTAGCTCCAAAATCTCTGCTACCCGGTTCACTTGGGCAATTTCGCGTTCAGAGGAGATCGTTACCGTGAGGTCATTTTCCAGAATCGTTTTCAGCTCATCTGGGAGAACCCCGCTCAGAAGCAGAATGGGCAACTGAATTCCTGCCTTCCTCAAAGCCACCCCTTCGATCACGTTCGCACAACCCATCATATCAGCACCCGCCCGCTCGAAGACTGTCGAACACTCCACCATTCCATGACCGTAGGCATCCGCCTTAGCCATGGGCATAATGGCACACTCTGGCCCCACCAGATTTCTGACTGCTTTTATATTATGTTCGAGGGCAGAAAGTTCGATCTCGCACCATGACCTCCAATGATTCTCGACTTCCGGCTTCATGATTTCGGCACTGACATAGGTGGATGAAGATAAACTGGCTCAAGTGCTAAGTCCAGATCGGCACCATACTGGTGGAACCAATCAATCAGGTAAGATGACTTCGGGCAGGCCTTTCCTGGCACTCCAGGAAGACCGTCCGTACTCACCGCGAGTGAGCACTTGGAAAGATGGTGGTCTAACTCTGCGGGATCAATTAACTGAGGTGGACGTGTATAAACCCCTTTTTCATAGGCCGTGAAGACAACCTTCCCGCGTCGAGCATCCCCGAAAATGCCCAGAAACGAAACCTGACGATATTCCAGTCCCAGAGCATGAGTGCTCATCACCGACTTGATATCCGCATTCCACCCCTGAGCCAAACCTTGAGCCGTAGCAATCCCAGCTCGAATCCCCGCAAAAGAACCCGGCCCCACTCCGACCAGAATAAGATCGAACCTCATCTCTTGGTCGAGATGATTTGCGATAGAGGGAGTCAGGACAAATGAGGCTGGCCCTTCAAGCTCCTCGCCTGCGACGATCTTTCCATTGATCGAAGCAGACCAACTGGTCATGGATGTGGATGTTTCCAGCGCAAGGACTTGCATAAGCTGTACATAGCTATCAAATCCCAAACAGGTTCCAAGCAAATAGCCTGAAATAAATAGTGACAGATCATTTCACTTGTCTTTCTTCGCAAAGAGAAGCAATGGTACCAATGGCTATGAAATACCTCGTGAACTGCTTTCTGTTGACCTCCTTCCTGTTCGCTTTTTCTCATGCGAATGGGATCGCTCATGATTCTCCAGTACACACAGCCGTGCCGGAATTAGACCAAGCTGTTATTCTTGGATCCGAGAATTGGCGTTTTCAGCTTTTGCCCCAGTGGGGCAAATTACCAGGCGGGAAAGCGATCGGCCCCACTCATGGGGGGGTTGTTGTCGATCCACAAACCGGTCTTATCTATTTCTCGACGGATTCCGAGCATTCCATCCTAGTCTACCAACCGGATGGAGTATTCGTCAAAAGTATCGCCCCGGAATGCGTCGGGCTACACGCCATGGATGTGGCGTTCGAAGAAGGCCAGACCTTTCTCTACGGCGCGCAGCTCAAAGGCACACAACGGGTCTGTAAACTGAATACTGATGGAGAACTGTTGATGGAGATTTCCGGGAAAACCAACCCGGATCTGGAAGGGGGGTGGAAAGGACTGACCAGTGTCGCAGTGGCACCCGATGGCTCTATTTTCTGTTCGATGGGATACGGCTCTAACCTGATCCATAAATTTGATTCTGAAGGTCAATGGATAAAAACGTTCGGGGAAAAGGGAGAAGGCCAGAAGGTCGCCACTCAGACTTGTCACGGCCTCAAAGTCGACAAACGGTTTTCACCGCTCAGACTACTGGTTTGTGACCGTAAAAACAGGCGACTCTTCCACACCGATCTCGAAGGAAATTGGATTGGTGAAATCGCCACCGGTCTGAGACGTCCCTGTGCAGCCACGATCCACGGGGATGTCTGCGCTGTCGCCGAGTTGGAAGGCAGGGTCACTCTCCTCGACAAAAAAGGTAAAATCATCACCACCCTGGGAGACAACCCTGACCAATCCCAGTGGGCTAAATTCAAGGTGAATCCTGAGACTGTCAGCCCTGAAGTCTTCACCGCCCCTCATGGGATTAGTTTTGACGCGAAAGGCAATCTCTACGTCGAAGATTGGAATAAATTCGGTATTGTAAGGAAATTATCCGTCCTAATCCCATAAGTATATGTTATTATAATTAACATATGCGCGGAAAAGTGCTCAGAGTTCAGATCGGTCTTTCTGTCTTGATCTTGGCAAGTCTTTGTCTGCTGGCGATTTCATGTCAGCAGAAATCTGACCTCGGTCTATTCAGCAAAGAAAAGAAGCTCGTCAAGCCCATCGAATTATCTGAAAACGCGGAAGTTGACTTCAACTTCCATGTGAAACCTATCCTTTCTGACAATTGCTTTGCGTGCCATGGACCAGACGAAGCGAAGCGTGATAGTGGTCTGCGCCTTGATACCTATGAGGGGGCGACTGAGAATTACGCAGTAGAGGAAGATTCTCCCCTCTATGCGATTGTCCCCGGCGATCCTGAAAACAGTGAGATCTGGAAACGGATCAATCATACGAACCCGGATCTGGTCATGCCCTCTAAGGAATCGAATAAGGACCCGCTTAATGATCTAGAGCGCTCGATTATCCGGCGCTGGATCGAGCAAGGGGCGCCCTATGAGCCACATTGGGCCTTCATTTCCCCTGAGAAATCTGAACTACCCCGCATCAAGAAAAAATCATGGACTCGAAATGAAATAGACCACTTCATTCTGGAAAAAATTGAGGAGCTCGGGATTAAGCCTTCGCCCGAGGCGGATAAAGAAACCCTCATTCGCCGGGTTACACTCGACGTAACCGGTCTTCCCCCAACACCGGATGAAATTGATGCCTTTCTGGCTGACAAGAAAAACGGCGCCTATGAGCGTTTAGTCGACCGATTGCTGTCATCACCTCATTACGGGGAGCGCATGGCACTCGATTGGCTCGATGTCTCTCGTTACGGAGACACGAATGCCCACCACGTCGATCTAGAAAGAACAAGCTGGCCCTGGCGGGACTGGGTCATCCGCGCCTTTAACGAGAACAAGCCTTATGACATCTTCATTATTGAACAAGTCGCTGGCGACCTCCTTGAGGATCCCAGCTTAGACCAAATTCTAGCCACCAGCTTCAATCGTAATCACCCGATCACCAATGAGGGCGGGGCCATCAGTGAAGAATACCTGGTTGAATATGCGGCTGACCGGGTTCATACCGTCAGCACTGCCTTTCTCGGAATGACTATGGCCTGCGCTCGCTGCCATGATCATAAATTCGATCCATTTTCGATCGAAGAATATTATCAGATGATTTCATTCTTTAATAGTATCGAGGAAGTCGGGCTCGAAAAACAAATTGCCAATGAGGCTCAGGGGTACCGTCCATTCATTTCTATCACCAGGACACCGGAAGAACAATCTGCCCTAAAGGCAAATCAAGCTGCTTTGGAAGATCTACTCAGCCCGATTCAAGCCCTCGAATGGAATGAGGCGCAAGCCACGAAATCGAAAGCACTCACCCTTGGCTGGAAGGGACTGAAGTCTTCCTTTCCTCAGGCACTCTGGAACGGGAAAAAAATCAAAGGCCCGAATAAAAAGAATTTTATTGCCTCGTTTACTCAGAGCCAGCAGGAAGTCCTCTATGAAAAAGCCGGCAGCTTAGCGTTCGACATTTCTCTTCAGGATCTTGCTATCAGATCTGACCTCATCATGGTTCAGTTCAATGCCAGAACGTTCCACCAGTCTGGGGATAAGTTCAACGCTCATTCTACCGAGGGGAACTCAAGAATCACCGAAATCGACTTAGAGTTGGTAACTGGAAAACATCATCAAGCCAAAACGTCCAAGTCATTCAAAGTGGCGGAAGCCTGGACGAATGATGATTTATTCGTGACCTCAAGCTCCATCGCGAGGGCCTTTGACAGTAATTCGGCGACTTCATGGGATCTGGAGCCATCCGACCGCCCCCTGATGCTCGTCTTACGTCTTGATGAGCCGCTCCCTCAGGGCGCAAAAACAGCACGACTGCGGATGACATTTCACTATGGTGAGGACAGCCTCCCGCCCGTGCAAAGGAATGCCTTTCAAGTGTATGCCGCAAAGAGCACGACCTCACTTGATGAGCTCCAGAAAATGGTACAGCCTTTCAGTCTGATCGCGGTGGCCCCAAAAAATGTGCTCCCTCAATATCAGGACGAACTGGCCATGCAATGGGCTTTAGCTCAAGGCATGATCGATCAGCCTGAAATGAGGAAGTGGGCTACTCTGCGCGATGCTATTTTCCATATCGAAGATCAGAGTGTTCGTGTTGCGGTCATGAGTGAGAAGCCGGAACCCAAGCCCACTTTCGTGCTCGACCGCGGAGCGTATGACGCCCCGCTGAAAGACCATCCATTAAGCCGTGAAATCCCTCAGGTCTTTGGAAGCCTCAACTCAGAATATCCGAAAAATCGACTCGGCCTGGCGCAGTGGCTCGTAGAAGAAGAGAACCCTTTGACGGCGCGCGTAACCGTCAATCGCTACTGGCAGATGATTTTTGGTGCAGGACTGGTGCGGACACCAGAAGACTTTGGGGCTCAGGGTGAATTCCCTAGCCATCCCGAATTGCTGGATACCCTGGCAGTCGAATTCATCGAATCCGGCTGGGACACTAAGGCTCTGATCAGAAAGATGGTCACATCTTCTACCTACCGGCAGCAGTCGATCACCCGCACAGAAATGAAGGTCGCAGACCCGCAGAACAAGTTACTAAGCTGGTTCCCTCGCCAACGACTGAAAGCGGAATTTATTCGAGACAATGCCCTATCCGCATCTGGCCTGCTTGTCCCGAAAGTAGGAGGCCCCAGTGTCAAACCCTACCAGCCGGACGGCCTCTGGAAGGAAAAAGCGATGCGGAAAAACAGCAATACAGGAATCTTCAAGCGGGACAGCGGAGAAGACCTTTATCGGCGCGGGATGTATACCTTCTGGAAGCAAGTCGCCCCACCCCCACAAATGGAAGCCTTCGATGCTCCCTCACGTAATGTCTGTGTCATCAAACGGAGTATTACCAATACACCGATGCAAGCGCTCACACTCCTCAATGACGTCACCTATCTTGAAGTATCACGATCGATGGCAGTGCGTTTAATAAGCGAAGTACCAGGCAACTGGGAAGATACTCTGGATAAGAGAATTACTCTGGCCTATCGATACCTCACCGGCCGGAGACCGAGCTCAGATGGACTCAAGGTCTTGCGTCAGCTAGCTCTAGATGCAAGACAATCATTTTCTCAAGAAACCGCAAATGCTGAGGATTTCCTGAATTACGGAGAAAGCCCAGTCGACAAAGGGATGGACCCGATTGAAAGCGCATCCCTCGCCTTTACCGCCTCCGCCATCTTAAACCTAGATAAAACCATTACCCGGGATTAGATGACCAATAGAAAGAAAGAATTAAATGGATCCAATTGAAGAATACTGTTTAAACGTCACCCGTCGGGAATTTTTCAGCAAATTGGCAGTCGGTGCGGGATCGATTGCTCTTGGGGATTTACTGACACGAGAAGGGCTGGCCTCCTCGGATCCTCTCCGTGCGGGGTCACTTGGAGCCCCCCACATTGCACCGAAAGCGAAAAGGGTCATCTACCTCTTCCAGAATGGGGGCCCCTCCCAACTGGATATCTTCGACTACAAACCGGGTCTCGCTAACAAGTTCAATGAAGACCTGCCGGACTCGGTTCGAAAGGGGCAGCGTGTCACTGGCATGACGGCAAACCAGGCCCGATTCCCAGTTGCTCCTTCCATCTTTGAATTTTCCAAATACAAGAACAACCAGGATGGCCTCTGGGTCAGCGAACTCTATCCTCACACCGCCTCGATGGCCCATGAAATGTGTGTCATGTATGGAATGAACACTGAAGCCATCAACCACGTGCCCGGCATTACTTTCCTGCAAACGGGGCATCAGCAACCAGGCCGTCCGGCCATGGGCTCCTGGATGAGCTACGGTCTCGGACGTGCCAACGACAATCTCCCCTCCTATGTGGTCATGATCAGTCAAGGCTATGGGAACATGCAGGCAATTTCTTCTGACCTCTGGAGTTCCGGTTTCCTTCCCAGCGAGCATCAGGGAATTAACTTCCGAGGAGCTGGAGACCCGGTCCTCTTCCTCTCCGATCCGAAAGGGATCAATCGTCATGACCGCCGACGCATGCTTGATGCCATTGCCGACCTGAACCAGGAGGAATACCACCGGACCAGGGATGAAGAAATCATGGCCCGCGTCGCTCAATATGAAATGGCATATCGTATGCAGGTTTCAGTCCCGGAGCTCACCGATATTACGAACGAAGATGAGGCTACGCTGAGTCTCTACGGTCCCGATGTCCATACGCCCGGCACCTATGCCTACAACTGTCTGATGGCAAGACGTATGGCAGAACGCGGAGTCCGTTTTATCCAGCTCTATAACCGAGGTTGGGATCAGCACCGGAAGCTTCCTTCTGAAATTCGGAAGCAGTGTCAAGCCTCTGACCAGCCCCAGGCCGGTTTACTGAAGGATCTCAAACGGCGAGGAATGCTGGATGAAACGCTGGTCGTCTGGGGAGGAGAATTCGGCCGTGGTGTTTACAGCCAGGGTGCATTGACCCAAAGCGATTACGGTCGTGATCACCATCCGAAATGCTTCACCATGTGGATGGCAGGAGGAGGAGTAAAGCCGGGCATTACCTACGGAAAGACAGATGACTACTCATACAATATCGTTGAGGGCGGAATCCACGTCCATGATCTCCACGCCACCATGTTCCACCTTCTCGGCATTAACCATGAGAAACTGACGTATCGCTACCAGGGGCGGGATTTCCGACTCACCGATGTCCACGGGCATATCGTAAAAGATATTCTCGTCTAAATCACTCTAGATGAACATGCGCGTGTAATATGGACCTTGTTGCACTTCTAGGGCGATTTCACCCCATCGTACTTCACTTGCCCATTGGCGCACTCATGACGATTGCACTCAATGAGGTCTACTTGTTCTACCGGCCTAATCGATCAGAAAACGATCATTCGCTTGTCTTTACTCTCTACCTCTTTGCCTCTGGAACAAGCATCCTCGCCATCATCACAGGGCTCATCCTTTCCCAGGAAAGCAGCTATGGTGGCAGCGCCCTCGAACTGCATAAGCGGCTAGGAATTTTCGTAGGCCTTGTCACCTTCGTTACCACCGCATTCGCATTTGCTTGTTTGAGGGCTCATCAAGATCGAGTCCAAAAATGGATCGCCCTTCGTAGAATCGGAATGATGATTTCGATCATCTTGATCTCTGCCGCAGGCCACATCGGAGGCGAGTTGACCCATGGTAAAGACTTCCTGACTGAATATGCCCCTGAGTTCGTAAAGCAACTCACTGGAACCGATCTCGTTCCGTCACCGCTCATCATCACAGAGGAATCGACTGTTTTCGAAGTAGTGATCGATCCCATCCTGACCACTCACTGCGTCTATTGCCATGATGACTCGACAACGAAAGGCGGCCTGAAAATGAATACTCGGGAAGGTTTACTGACCGGGGGGAGTAGTGGCCTTCTTTTTATTCCTGAATCTGCTGAAAAGAGCTTGATGATGCAGCGAATTCACCTCCCGCTCGATCATGATAAACATATGCCTCCGACTACCAAGCGGCAACCAAGTGAAGAACAAATCGCAGCTTTAGCCTGGTGGATCAATCATGGGGCCTCCTTTGAGTTGAAATGGGATGATCCTGATGTTCCGGAGTCAGTCAGATCTCTCGCAAATTCAGTGCAGACAAAAGAAAAGAAAAACCTGGCAGCCAGCCTATCTAGCGAACTGGACTTGGCAGCGATCCAAAAACTACGTGATCAGTTTGTCGCTGTGCAGAGAGTCTCGCAGGGCTCTCATTTCCTTTGGGTCGACTTCAGTGCTATTGCCTCTACGACAGACGACTCCATGGTTGAGGCCCTTTCCCCGATCGCCGAGCAGGTCATTTGGCTCAACCTGGCACGCACCCAGATCACCGATAACAGCTTGATTACCATCAGCCAGATGACGAATCTTCAGGAACTCAATCTGAGTAACACCCAAAT
>JBCBYL010000140.1:0-5581 GCA_039815855.1 Verrucomicrobiota bacterium | reverse complement strand
CCTGTGTTCCAAATAAAAAAAGCCTTAGCGCCCCTAGCGCACTTTGCGCGAGAATCCCATTCCTCCTCCTAATTTCTTCGCAGCAGAACGAATCACTTGCCAAGACAGAAGAATGAATTACTATTCCACCTCCATTCGCGGCGGTCGTTTAGTGGTAGGACTCCAGCCTTCCAAGCTGGTAGCGAGAGTTCGATTCTCTCTCGCCGCATTCCCATTTTCTATGAAGTTTCACTTCATCTAGAAAATGGAGAACCCGCCATAGCCTCGGCGAAGGCAGGTAGCGCCTCGTTCTAATCGAACTACCTTCGATTGATTCGCTCCGTTCCGTGTTTCTTTAATCCGCTACGCGGCTTAAACTAAACAAGTTAGAAAGTAGAATAGGAATGCGCTAAAGCGCAGAGTTTTCACCCTGCGGGCTGCTTGTAATTGCAGTCTGCCCGATGCTTCGCATCCGTGCTCTCTCTCGCCGCATTCCCATTTTCTATGAAGTTTCACTTCATCTAGAAAATGGAGAACCCGCCATAGCCTCGGCGGAGGCGGGTAGCGCCTCACTCAAACCAAACCACGTCCCTACTTCTTCATTCTTACTTCTTCATTCTTACTTCTTCAGTTCCTGAGTCCCTGAGTTCCAAATAAAATACCCTTCGCGGCCTTAGCGCACTTAGCGCGAAAACTCATAATTCCTAATTCCTAATTCACAACTCTTCCATATCCTCCCCCCTATGCCCTTACTACAACTCAAGGAAGTCACCCTCGCCTATGGCGCGAAACCATTACTCGACCAAGCAGACCTGACCCTGGAGTCCGGCGAACGGGTCTGCCTCCTCGGGCGCAATGGCACCGGGAAAACGAGTCTCATGCGCCTCCTCACCGGGGAAGAAGCCCCGAATTCCGGCGAGGTCATTA
The DNA here is from genome assembly GCA_039815855.1 of Verrucomicrobiota bacterium. Lineage (GTDB taxonomy): Bacteria > Verrucomicrobiota > Verrucomicrobiia > Methylacidiphilales > JBCBYL01 > JBCBYL01. The sequence goes on along the minus strand of JBCBYL010000140.1, from coordinate 4,675 downwards.
AATCACCCAGTGTTCGCTTTGCCCGGCTCGACCAGGAAGTGCCTCAGGAAGGAAGCTTCGGGGCAGACGGGGACAAGACCATCCTCCAGGTCGTCGAATCCGGGGCCGTGTCCCTCGGGCATGAGGAAGACTGGCAGTTCGATGTCCGCATCGACACCCTCCTGGAAACAATGAAGCTCCCGCCCAATGAGAACTTCGCCTCCCTTTCCGGGGGCTTAAAGCGCCGCGTCCTCCTCGCCCGCGCCCTTGCCGCCGAGCCAGACCTCCTCCTCCTCGATGAGCCGACCAACCACCTCGATCTCGACTCCATCCTCTGGATGGAGGAAACCCTCCTCAGCCTCAACATTTCGCTCCTCTTCGTCACCCACGACCGCAGCTTCCTGCGCAAGGTCGCTAACCGGATTGTCGAACTCGATCGCGGGAAACTCACCAGTTGGTCCTGTGATTATGACACCTTCCTCGTCCGGAAGGCTGCCGCCATCGAGGCGGAGGAAAAGCAATGGGCCGCCTTTGATAAGAAACTCGCTCAGGAAGAAGCCTGGATCCGGCAGGGAATTAAAGCCCGCCGCACCCGTAATGAAGGCCGTGTCCGCGCCCTCAAGAAATTGCGCGAGGAACGCAGCAAGCGCCGCCAACGCACTGGCACCGCTAAGCTCGCCATTCAGGAAGGCACCCGCTCCGGCCAGAAAGTCGTGGAAGTAGACAACCTCACCTTCCAATACCCCGGCACCGATCAGCCCATCATCGATGGATTGACCACGACCATCTGGAAAGGTGATAAGATCGGAATCATCGGGCCCAATGGCTGCGGGAAAACATCCTTACTCAAATGCCTGCTCGGTCAGCAGGACCCCACCTCCGGCACCGTCGAGCACGGCACCAACCTCCAGGTCGTTTACCTCGATCAGCTCCGCGATCAGATCGATAACGAAAAAACCCTCGCGGAAAACGTCGCCGGGTCAGCTGACACCGTCGAATTCCAGGGCCAGCACCGGAATATCCACAGCTACCTCACCGACTTCCTCTTCCCGCCCGATAAAGTGCGCATGCCCGCCAAGCGCCTGAGCGGGGGCGAACGCAACCGCCTCCTCCTCGCCCGCCTCTTTCTCCAACCAGCCAATGTCCTCGTCCTCGATGAGCCCACCAACGACCTCGATGCCGAAACCCTCGAACTGCTCGAAGACCTCCTCGTCGAATTCCAGAGCACCCTCCTCCTTGTCTCCCATGACCGGACCTTCCTCGACAATGTCGTCACCAGCACCCTCGTCTTCGAAGGCGATGGAAAAATCGGCGACTACGTCGGCGGCTACGAAGACTGGCTCCGTGTCAAAGAACGCCAGGTCGAGGCAAAAAAATCTCCGCCCTCCGTAGCCTCGGCGCAGGGGGGAGCAACCAACACTGCCGCTCCGAAAAAGCGGAGCGGCCTGACCGATCGCCAAAAAGAAGAACTCGAACAACTCCCGCAAACGATCGACACCCTCGAACAAGAACACGCCGACCTCGTCGAACAAATGGGCGACCCCCAGCTCTACCAGCAAGACCCCGACAAACTCCAAACCCTTCAGCAGTCAGTCGAAGCCAAAGAAGAAGAAATGGAGAAAGCCTTCGCCCGCTGGGAAGAACTCGAAGCCAAGAGAAAGAGCGTTACTGATAATGAATAGCGTTTCTTTGCGAACATTGCGCGAGAACTCCGTGTTGAGTGAATTCTGCCTTCTGACTTCTGAATTCCGACTTCAGTCTACTGCCTCCTGCCTTTACGCATAGTCCCGCGCCGCGGGCCGAAGTGAGGCCGCCGCCGCATGAAGCCTCGACCCCGTAGAAACCAAATGCGAATATTGACTTTATGTCTATATTAGTATAGACATATTATATGAAAGCCAAGATTGTAGACCTACGCTACCGCACCAAAGATGTATTGGCCTCACTGGAGCGTGGAGAGTCGGTGGAGATTACCAGTCACGGCAAGTTGAAAGGTGTTATCGAGCCGGTTAAGCAGGCGGGTGGCCATAAAGCAATGCGTGTGCAGGAACATCCGATGTTTGGTAGTCTTCTAGATAAGAAAAGTGTGGATGAGACAATCGATGAGCTGCGTGGCGCTCGTTATTCCTGATTATGCTGTTCGATACGGATATCCTGATCTGGGTTCAACGTGCTAACGAGAAGGCCGCCAATGGGATCAATCGGGCTGAACAGCGATCCATTTCTTTGATCACCTATTTGGAATTCATTCAGGGGGCACGTGACGAAAAACACTTTAAATTAAATCGAGATTTCCTGAAGACACTTGAGTTTGAAGTCGTGCCGCTGGATGAACAGATCGGACACCGTGGGGCGATTTACATCGAATCGTATGGACTCTCCCATCATATGAGGATGGCAGATGCTTTGATCGCAGCGACCGCGGTGGAATCTGGTTTAACGCTGTGCACGGCCAACGCAAAGCATTACCGTCAAATACCAGAGTTAGAGCTGAAGGTTTTGAAATTGGAATAGGCTATTATACAGGGAGAAATAAGTTAAGGGTCAGTAGATGACCCCGTAGAGTTTAGTTCGCTTGTCTAATATATCGGAGAGAGACGTTGAATCCAAGTGCCTGGATTCGGCGGGCGTGGGTCATCAGGTTTACTGCTGAGAAAAAGGGTAGCGCAGGCGGCCACGCCCCCCTGACGTGCTTGGTAATGATGCCGTAGACGACTTCATAATCAGAGGAATTCGGGCGATCCTCTGGAATGAGAGGACAATGGTTCGGTGATCCGATTTCCTCAAGTTTGTCGCGGACCTGCTCCCGCAGGCCAGGATCCTGAAGGAAAAGGTCAGCCGAAACGGAGCCCTGTGCGAATAGATGGCTCAATGTGGCGGATGAAGTCCGTTTCTTCAGGTGGAGTAACGTATAATCGGAAGATAATAGATCACAGAACTCGACCCGTGAAGAAGCTCCGCTGGGCAGAACCGTTTGCTGGTCGAGCACCGCATAGACACCTGGCTGGTCGACAGATAGTTGATTGATGAAATCCTCTTCATGCCGATCGCCCCCCAGATCAGAAATCACGAGTTCGTCACCAGTAATCGATTGCTCAAAGTCCTCAACCGTATGCGCGTAATCGGAGTCTATTTCAAACCAGCGGCCTTCAAATAATACGTAGCGAGAATCATCAAGGGTGGTCTCCCAGACGATGCAATTATAAACAGGCCATTCATCCCTTAGCTCTTCGCTGTCATCCATCCTTAATTTCACCCTGTTTGTTTTTATTCTATCGATGGTCAGCTCTTTATTCTTTTCTCTTAAAATTTCGAGATACTGCCCGATTTCGAGTTCCGGGTAGGTGATGTTTTTTGATCCATGGGTGTAGTTGAATCCCCGGACATTCTCCCAGTTAATGATCTCAGCTGGAGCCAGGTAGGCGTCTGTATCCCGACCCTGCTCAAGCGATTCGACCAGAAGCCCGTCCATGCGTTCCGTTAAATCAGGGTCTACTTCGCGGATGTTATCGATCCAGCTGAACTGATCACGGTAAGTGTCATCATGATAGGCCTCCAAGGCCATCTGGAGAAGTTGAGAAATCTGGTTGAACTCGATAGAAGTGGTGACTCGTAAAGACTCTGAACCAGTCAATCTGGAAACTTGATCACTGGATTCCGCATCACCCGTTACTCCCCTGACCAGCGCCCTTCCCACGTCCAGTTCAAAACTGGATAGGATGGAACTGCGGCTTGTCTGTTGCCTCGTGGTAATAACCAGGTCGTCATATACTTTCGAATCGATGCTTCTGAGCTTTTCCGGGTCAACCCGGTTCAGTGTAACCTTCAGGCCGAAATCCCGGACCCATGAGTTCGGCTGGAGAAGGCTTTTTCCATGGCCGAAAGTAAGAGCAAAAAAGCGGGCCTGAAATGAGAGAATCAAAACTGCAGAAATACTTGCTGAATAGATGTTGCCAAGAGGTTGCGTAAGGTGGGGATTCATCATTGCTGCCCACTTTGGGATTGAGCGATTTTGTGCTCCCAGAAATAGGGTTCCGGATATGGTGAAATCTTCGGAAAGGGGGAAACCTTCGGGTTGCTTATCCTGGTCGATAGCCTCAGTTTCAGACTGAATATTATCTTTCAGTAATAAGAGGTTATATGTTTCCATGAAGTTGTTAGACTAAGCAGTCAGAACACCGTCAGAAAGAAAATTATCTGCTACAGTTTTTGTTTCAAACTCTGGGCTCGAACACGAGGAATTATATAAATATGAAATTCGGAAAACTTCAACGCGCATACTTCAAAGCACAAGACGGTGCGTATTCTATTGTAACGGATAACGAGCGTAAAAAAGGGCAGGTTACGCTTGTTGAAAAAGAAGGGGAGGTTGATGTGGCACTTTCCGCTCTGGGAAGAGCAAATATTCCGCGTGAGGCAGCAAAGGCAAAGCCTGTCGGCGTTTATGTGCGCTCTACAACGGGCCTGGAAAAGTCGGAAAAACTGACGATTAATTTTCCCAAAGCAGGTAAGGATGAGTTGCGGATCTACCGAAATGCGGCCAGAGGGTTTAATTATGAGGCAGGAGACGTCTGGTATGTGTTCCGCCGCGGCCGCAGACTCTATGTGGGTTGTATGGCAGAAGTTCTTTGGCGATCTATCGGCAGAATAGATCCCGATGATGAAACCTATCTTTCTGATGCAACAGGCGCCAGTG
>JBCBYL010000162.1:0-4337 GCA_039815855.1 Verrucomicrobiota bacterium | reverse complement strand
TAGAGCCCGATAGTCTGCCTACACTCATCGATCTAAAGTATAACGGCATTCATGAGGCTCAACAGGAACTCGGGCTCTAATTCCTTGATTCCAGTTTCGATATACTGAGCTAAGACAAAATCGATAAAGGCCTGCTGCTTATCTCCATAATGTGAAAAAATAGCCTGTTGCTGTTCGGTGACCCTTTCGCTCCTTGTTTTTGGTTCTAAAGAAAAAGCGATATAGGCAAGGACGTCAAAGATATCACTGTTTTCAGCGCGTATCAGTTTAGCTGCTTCGGATAGCTGTTCATCGCTGTAGCCTTTTTCCGTCAATCCTGCCAATAAGCGCTGTCGGGTGAATGGATCGCTCCAGAGTTCTCGCAGCTCGTTTTCGTCTTTGAAGAAATCCGGTAGATCGCCGAAGAGTTGATGCAGGAATTGCTCCGCTGAGAGCGGAGTGCCGTCTAGCCCCCAGAAACTGGTTTGCACCATATGTTGGATCTGCCGCACTTTACCATCGGCTAGAGTGATTTTGAGCATCCGGTTGGTTCCCGGTGGTTCTGGTTCAGGGCCCGGTTTAGGAGGCTTAGGCGGATCTGGCGGTTCCGGCTGAGGGGTGGGTGTGGCAGGTTCCAGTGGTTCGCCATCCCATTCAGGATCAGAGAAATGATGGTAGGCTTTTACGAAGTCAAAAATGGTAAAGTGATCTTTACCATCGTAGAGGCGGGTGCCGCGTCCGATGATCTGTTTGAACTCGATCATAGAGTTCACCGGGCGCATCAGCACGATGTTGCGCACATTGCGGGCATCGACGCCAGTGGAGAGTTTCTGAGAGGTCGTCAGGATGGTGGGAATCGTTTTCTCGTTGTCCTGAAACTGTTTCAGATGCAGCTCACCTATTGATCCGTCATTCGCCGTCACGCGTGCGCAATAGAGTGGGTCGGTGCTGGCACTCATTTGGTTAATCAGATCTCTCACTGCCAGTGCGTGTAGTTGGGTGGCACAGAAGACTAGGGTCTTCTCGTTTGGATCGATCATATCGAGGAAAGTTTTGACGCGATACGCTTCTCGCTCTTTGATTTCCACGATTTTGTTGAAATCTGGTTCCTCGTAGATCTTACCCACCACGACTTCACCGTCTTCGATCTCGTCGTCTGGGGTGTAAACATAATCATCAATCGTCGTGGAGATCTGCTGCACTTTAAATGGGGTGAGAAACCCGTCATTGATCCCGTCCTTGAGTGGATAGGTGTAAACCGGCTCACCGAAGTAGCGGTAGGTGTCCGCATTGTGCTTACGTAACGGTGTGGCGGTCAAGCCAAGTTGGGTGGCGTGCGCAAAATAATCCAGAATACCACGCCAGTTGGATTCATCCTTTGCACCGCCGCGGTGGCACTCGTCGATGATGATGAAATCAAAAAAGTCTTTCGGATAGTCGCCAAAGTGATGCGAAGGCTGCTCGCCTTTGCGGTAGCTGGTGCCGGACATGAAGGTCTGGAAAATGGTAAAGAAGACGCTGCCGTTCTTGGGCACGCCGCCTTTCTTGCGAATTTCATCCGGTGCGATCCGCACTAGCGCATCCTCATCGAAGGCGGAAAAGGCGTTAAACGCCTGATCGGCTAGAATATTGCGATCAGCCAGAAATAGAATACGTGGACGGCGGGTTGGTTCCCCTCCGATATTCCACTTGGAGTGAAACAGCTTCCACGCGACCTGAAAGGCGATGGCAGTTTTACCGGTGCCGGTTGCCAGTGTCAGCAGGATACGCTTTTTGTTTTCAGCGATGGCGTCCAGTGTGTGCTGAATGGCCAGATCCTGATAGTAGCGTGCCTGCCATGCTCCGCCTTTGTCCTCGAAGGGGACGGCGGCAAAACGATCCCGCCATGCGTTCTCCGCTGAGAACGTCTCTGCCCACAGTTCTTCGGGGGTGGGAAAAGTATTTACTTCACCCTCGCTGCCCTGCTGCATATCGATGCGGTAAACCCCGTCGCCATTGGTGGAATAGGCGTAGCGGACTTGCAACTTGCCAGCATACTGTTTGGCTTGGGCGACGCCTTCCGTCAGCGGCAGCGAGCGTTTCTTGGCTTCGATCACCGCCAGCTTACGATTGCGGTAAACGAGAATGTAATCGGCAATCTCAGCCGCCGCGCGTTTCCCGGCACCGAGCAACCGCCCTTGCGAGATCTGACAATGCCGTTCCCGCAGGATACGGGAGCCTTCCACCACCCCCCAACCCGCTGCTTTCAGAGCAGGATCGATCAGTTCGGCGCGGGTTTCGGCTTCGTTCATAGCAGGCTTATCTACTCTATCGGTTACCAATAGCTTCCGTCGAGCAGAGAAGCGGTAGGGTTATATTAGCTGATGTTGACTCAGTTTCAATATAGGTGAGTCTATATGCAGGACTGCTTCCGTTGAATTCCGACTTCTAGTCGTTCAAGGGTATTTTTTCAGGCGGATTTTGGGCCAAACTTTATCGACTTGGATGATTACTTATACTTTACAAAACGATATATAATTATATATTTGTAAAGAGTGGTTCAAATTTCCCCCCATAAACTCAAAGGATGGAGATTGCGTAACGGTTGGACGCTTCAGGCGATGGCCGAAGAGATGACCGGATCTGGTCATAAAATCAGTAAAGTAGCTCTGGGGCAGTTCGAAAAAGGAACAACGCATCCGAAAGCATCAACACTCCGTAGTCTTTCCAAAGTATTAGGCATTCGTCCCTCAGAGCTGATGTATTCTGGCTTTCAGTTGGATTTTATCGGTTTTCGCTCTTTGGCTTCGATGACAAAAACGCATAAAAATCGAATTGTGGCGCAGATGGAACATATGGCCGAACGCAGAGAACGTTTGTGTACTCTAGCTGGATTTGACCGCAAGCCGTGGTCCATTGAAAAGCAACGAGTGAAAGTAGTGGAGCAAGCAGATGAGTTGGCTTTGAATGTGAGAATGACCTGGGATTTGGGCGTAGATGCCATTGGCAGCATAGTGGACGTCGTGCAGCGCAATGGAGCCGAAGTATTGGAGTTGGCGGAGGATCGTAAATTCAGCGGTCTGAGTGCCCATAGCTCTGACGGAGTGCCTTTCGTTGCGATCCAGCGACGAGAAAAAGATGGGGCTCGCCAACGAATGGATCTGGCACATGAACTCGCTCATTTGGTATTAGACCCTAAATCTCCTGTGGATGAAGAGAAATTCGCTCACCGCTTTGCGGGTGCATTTCTGCTGCCGCGTGAAACGGTAATTGCAGAATTAGGTCTTCACCGCCGGGATTTAAATTTTCAGGAGCTCAAAGCTCTGAAAATAAAATACGGCACTTCGATGCAAGCCTGGGTGCGACGTGCTCGCGATTGCAGGGTCATTAAGGAGAGCACCTATAAAAGTCTGATGTTTCGGATCAGTAGAGCCGGGCTGCGTTCTGATGAAAGAGCTCCTTATGTGACTCCAGAGGCAATCGACAGGGATTTACGTTTAGCGGCGCGCTGTGTCACGGAAAAGTCGCTGAATGTCGAAGATGCTGCTGAGCTAGCAGGGTTACCCGTTGAGGAACTCGACGACAGCACTATGATCAATGTAAAACCAACTCGGTCCACGCTTCGTTCTCTCTCACGTGCAGAGCGGCAGAAACTAGCGCAAAAGGGAGCGAGAATGACAGCGGAAAGCTATCGTGAGAACCCTCAGGACGTGGTGCCTGACATCATGGACCTCAAGGAGGATTGAAATCACGATGGCAACACAATCGATCAATCCTCAGCGCGGGGAAATCTGGAAAGTGAATTTTGATCCTCAGGTGGGGTCCGAAATACAGAAAGAACGGCCTGCCGTCGTGTTGGATCGTGGGCACTCCAACTTATCCGTGCGTGTCATTGTTCCGGTGACGACGTGGAAACCGAAACGGGATGAGCAGAATCCGTTCAAGGTGTATTTGCAAGATGGGGCGGGTACTGGCCTGACAAAAGAGTGCGCAGCAGACGCCTGCCAGATCAAAACTGCCGACTTGGAACGCTTCGTCAAAAAACTGGGAACGATAGGCAATAGCAAAGCGGATGAAATTGCTGAAGCGGTGGGGCTCGTGATCGATCTGCCGAGTTTAGGCGACGCCGAGTAAGCTTTGTCCTGTAGAGCAAGATTCTTCAGATCTTGCTAGGTGAGGGAGGCAAGATGAACTCACTTCGTGAGTGCAATCTCACCCTACAATTTACCATCAAAAGCTTGAGCCAAGAGCGATTGTTTGAGTTCGGCGTAGGCGTCGAGCTGTTGCTGGTAGCGGATTTCAAGTTCCCGCGTCTGCGCCGAGAGTAAGTCGAGTTTTTGGACGATGGCTTTTTGTTCGGGGAGAGGTGGATAATTTAT
>JBCBYL010000179.1:0-3559 GCA_039815855.1 Verrucomicrobiota bacterium | reverse complement strand
TACGACTCCGAAGGGAATGTCATGCCGGAAAAAACGGAATACGTGGTTCCTTTTGTCCCAAGATACAATAGTTACTTTGCCATCTATTACACTACGACCAAGCCCCCGATGACATGGAGAGCATGCAGGCCGGTCATAGTGTAATAGATGGCAAAGTAACTATTGTATCTTGGGACAAAAGGAACCACGTATTCCGTTTTTTCCGGCATGACATTCCCTTCGGAGTCGTATTTTTTCGTCACACGGGCAATCGAATCTTTCTTAATTTTGAGAAGAGGATGCCCATGGTATTCACCGGCTTTGGTAATCCCCTCAACGTCAAAATCGAAGTTATCAAAAGGATGATCATAGTGCCCATGACCGTGCCCTTCATCATGATCGTGAGCTTCTTCAGAATGTGCCTCTCCATGTTTTCCAGTGCCATAAAGCTTTTGTGAGCTATACCAGTTCCATTGCTGCTTTTCCGGAGAATCGGGGGCAAAATAGATATACTCCGCATCCTTGGTTTCATCTTTCTTCACCTGATGCCCCAAGATCTGGAAGGCCCAACCTTTCGGATCCTGTTTGTCTTCGATGAAGACCCCGTGGTGATTGAACTTTGGAATATACTCAAAAGTGAGCTTAATCCCAAAGAAGGCCACCGCTGAGATCAAAGTGATGCCCAGATAGATTCGGAAATTCTTGAAGTTGTTCAGTTTCACATTGGCCCAGGCCAGAACGACGGTCACCGAAGAGAGAATCAGGATTGCCGTATTCAGTAACCCCCAGCCTTCTTTGAGCATTCCATTAGGCCATGTTCCCTCACCGGCACCCAGACGTAAAAATACATAGGCTGAAAACAATCCTCCGAAGAGCATGATCTCGGAGGCCAAAAAGAGCCAGATAGCTACCTTGGCATTGTAAAGACCTGTATCCGGTCTTGGTTTAACTTCGTAAGGGATTTCCATAGTGTTCGAACTTAGCTCGCGCTCGGTGCCGTCGAGGGTGCGGGGCTTTCCTCAGCGGGTTTATTTTCAGGGACAAAGTCTGGCGCATTCTGAGGGGTAAAGTCTTTCTCTTCACCCGGAACGCTATATTCGTAAGGCCCACGCGTCACTACGGGATCCACTGCAAAGTTACCGTGTGGAGGAGGTGTTGGCGTCTGCCATTCCAGAGTGGTTGCATCCCATGGGTTATCCGTGGCTTTCTCCCCTACCTTCCAGGCAATGAAGAAATTAATGATGAAAGGGATCTGTGCTACAAACATGATCATCGCGGCCCAGGTCATGACTTCATTCCAATGAAGTGCAGGAGTGGAAAGCTCATAAGACGCTCCCCCATCATACCAACGGCGGTGCATGCCAGCCATCCCTTGAAGAAGCATTGGCCCAAAGATCAGGTTCATACAAATCATGGTCGGCCAGAAGTGAACTTTCCCCCAGAAATCACTCATCTTCCGTCCAGTAAACTTCGGATACCAGTGATAAACCCCTGCGAAGAGGCCGAAGAGGATTCCGGGTGCCACGACATAGTGAAAGTGGCCAATCACGTAATAGGTGTCATGCAAATAGAGATCGATCGAGTTGAAAGCCAGAGGAATACCTGTCAGACCACCAATTCCAAATAAAGGAAGAAAGGCAGTCGCGTAAAGCATCTGCGTATTAAAGCGAATGGAACCTCCCCAAAGCGTAATCAAGAGCGCGGTTAAAATGATCACCGAAGGGATGGAGATAATGACCGTCGTCGTCTGGAACCAGGCTGCAATCGTCGTTCCCATTCCAGTGAGATACATATGGTGAGCCCAGACAAAGAATGAAATAAACCCGAGGAAACAAGTCCCATAAACCAGTGAACGGTATCCCCAAATCGGCTTACGTGCATTGTTGGTCAGCACTTCACCGACGATACCAAAGGCAGGCAGCAACATAATGTAAACTTCCGGATGCCCGAGGAACCAGAATAAGTGCTGCCAGAGGAGAGGACTACCCCCACCAACCCATTGCGTATCTTGACCATTGATAACTAAACCAGTCGGCATGAAGAAACTGGTTCCGGCGACCCGATCCATTAACTGCATAATTCCAGCAGCCTCAAGGGGTGGGAAGGCCAGAAGAAGGAGCCATGCAGTCACGAAAATAGTCCAAGTGAAGAAGGGTAAGCGCATCCAGGTCAGCCCCTTGGCGCGAAGCTGGATGACCGTCGCAATCACGTTCACCGACCCTAATAAAGAGGATGAGATGAGGAGCACCATCCCCATAAGCCAGAGATTTTGACCATTCAAAAGAATATGAAGGCCCTGATCGACATAGACCATCGGGTTATCAGCAATACCGGCCAGAGGAGAGTAACTCGTCCAACCGGACTTTGCTGCCCCACCAGGCACCCAGAAGCTCGCCATCATCATCAGTCCACCAGGCAGGAAACTCCAGAAACTGGCCATATTGAGCCGAGGGAAAGCCATATCACCTGCACCGATTTGAAGCGGCATGATCATATTCCCGAAAGCGGCAAAACCCAGAGGTACGACCCCTAAAAAGATCATCGTGGTGCCATGCATGGCACCCAATGAATTATAGAAAGTCGATGTAATACTGCCATCTGCATTGAACATTCCGGTCCCACCTGGTCCTAAGATCGCCATGATCATATCGGCTAGGAATGGCATCCCAAAGAGAGGCTCTCCAGGATAGGCCAATTGCCAGCGCATGATCATCATCATGACAAAACCGGCCAAAAGGAAAAGGAGGGCGCTGACAGCGTATTGGATTCCGATCACCTTGTGATCAACTGAGAAAACGTATTTTTGCCAAAAATTCAGCTCATGTTCATCATGATGATCTTGGTGTCCTGTTTCGGAGTGTGTTTGTGCAGTTTCCATAATTGCGTAATTTACATGGTTATCTCTGATAGACAAAAAAAGAGAAGCTTAAGTTTCTGTGCAAATTGGTTTCTAATCCTTCTGATTGATTTTACTCACTGATTTCCAATAATTCTTCCGCACTCCAAGCTCCACTTTTGCTCGAGTAGCTATCGCGAATATTAGCCACATAATCAGCATCAATCGTCGTCGCCTGGTTACCCCACTCATTACGGATATAGCTGACGACAGCGGCAATTTCTTTATCGGATAAGGCACTACCCCATTGCGCCATCACTTGGTTGTAGGTGTTTCCTTTTACTTGAATGGGTCCCTGTAAACCATTGAGGACAATAAGCGTCGGACGAATGGTGGTATCGAGCACCCACTCAGAACCTGATAAGGGAGGATAAACACCTGCAACTCCCATCCCACTGCCTTGGTGGCAAGACTGACAATAGGTGGTGTAGGTTCTCTTCCCTAGTTTGAGCAACTTCGCAGCAGGGTCTTCAGGCGCTTCTACTCCCTCGTCATTTTGAGAAATATAGCCAGCGCCAGGACGTTCGTCATAAACATCTCCATTAAAGCCGCCTGAGAACATGCCGAGATAAATCAATCCACCTGCGAGGATCGCGACAATGTAAACCATGCCAAAGACAGGGAATGACTCACTGCCTTCATCGGGTTCACTTTTTTCGCGCCGGATCGCTTCGTGGATCTGAT
>JBCBYL010000085.1:0-11155 GCA_039815855.1 Verrucomicrobiota bacterium | reverse complement strand
GGAACACTTGGAGGCGTAGCAAAAGTTCCTAGCGAGATGGCCGGGTGGAACATTTCGCGTGAGGTTGCCATGATTCCAGTGTAAGCAGCTCCTTTTTTAACTCCAGTAAGCCAGTCTTGGCTGTCCTTGGTGGCAATCCAATAGGCAAGGTAATCTGAATTTATTTTTGAATCATCCGCAGGAATCATGGCAACCTCACGCGAAATGTTCCACCCGGCCATCTCGCTAGGAACTTTTGCTACGCCTCCAAGTGTTCCTCGAACATTCACTAAAACTTCGCCGCCCTTTAGGATTGTTCGGCTGTAACTGTTGGAAAGTTCAAAGGAAATTATTTTCATGCCGTAGGTATCAATTCTAAGGTGTCGAACGTTACTGGTTCTAAGGCACGGAATACCGTTTGGTATATGATCCCCTAGCTTTATGACGCCGTAGGTTATGACCCTACTATTATCACAGAGGTCTTTTACTATTTTCTCTACCCAATCCTTTCCTTTTTGTTGGAAGGTGGAGTGGAGGGTGGATTGGAAGAGGTCGCGGGCGTTTTGGAGTTTGCGGCGGGTGTGGTCGGAGGCAGTGGCGATGGCCGCGAAGGCTTCATCCAGCTTCGCCACAATCCGCTCCTGCTCAGGGAGTGGGGGGACGGGGATGGGGAGATTTTTCAAGTTAGTGGCTGAGAGCTCCTTAAATGTTGCGCCAGTTCCGAGTGAATCAAGATGTTCAACTGACCTAAGTAGAAAGTAATATAGAAACTTATACTGAAGTGCTTCAGAGGGAATGATGCCTTTGCAGCCTTGATTAAAGGTCATGGGCACCTCATTGATTACAAGGTGTCCAATCGGAGCGCGCGAAGAAAGTATGACAGAATATGGGGGTAGTAGCTTTCGTTTTCCTAATCCTTTGTCTGTAAGGGTTCTTTTTGTGATTGAAGCGAAAGGAGACATTCTCTTTCCCATTTCTGCTGGAGTAATCCATTTATGGTCACCATCCCAAAACGCAGGAACAGAAGTTTTAGGAGTGCCTCCATTTATCACTTTTGAGACATTACCTAACTTTTCAATAGGACACGGACTCATTTCTCAACGAGTGTTTGAATGCTCTCAAGAATCGCATCGCACTCTTGATCCAGCTCTCTGATCTCAGTGATGATCTCGGATGGCGCCCGCAGCGGAGCTTCTTCGGGGGCGTGGGGATTCTTCACGGAGAGGTCGCAGGTCTCGGCGAGGATATCAGTGCGGGCTAACGTCCAGGATTGTTCGGAGTCGGCGCAGGTCGATTGTTTTTCGATGAAGTCGGTTAGGTCGGCGTCGTTGAGCGGATTGGTTTTGCCGAGGCGGCGGCCGAGTTGTTCTTCGCTGAGCTGGTAGAACCACGTCTGGCGGGTGGGTGCGCCTTTTTTGAAGAAGAGCACGACGGTTTTGACGCCGGCGCCCTGAAAGGTGCCGCCTGGGCAGTCGAGCACGGTGTGTAGGTTACAGTTGTCCAGCAGTTCCCGCCGCAGCGCGACGGATGCGTTGTCGGAGTTGCTGAGGAAGGTGTTCTTGATCACGATGGCGGCGCGGCCGCCGGGCTTGAGCATGCGGATGAAGTGTTGCAGGAACAGGAAGGCGGTCTCGCCGGTCTTGATCGGGAAGTTCTGCTGCACTTCCTTACGCTCCTTGCCGCCGAAGGGCGGGTTGGCCAGAATGACGTCGAAGCGGTCGCGGGTGTTCACGTCCTGGCTGTGGTCGGCCAGTGTGTTGCTGTGAATGATGTTGGGTGCTTCGATCCCGTGTAGGATCAGGTTCATGATGGCGATGACGTAGGCCAGTGATTTCTTTTCCTTTCCGTAGAAGGTGCGGGTGCGCAGCGTCTCGAGGTCATCCGCGCTGAGGTCTTTCGTTTTCTTAGTCTTATGCTTACTGCCTTTCGTCTTGGCGGTGGTGGTCTCGAAGGTGCCGCCGTGGCGCAGGTAGTCGTGCGCTTCACACAGGAACCCGGCGGAGCCGCAGGCGCCATCGTAGATGCGCTCGCCGATCTGGGGATCGGTCACGGTGATCATGGCGCGGATGAGCGGACGCGGCGTGTAGTATTCCCCGCCGTTGCGACCGGCGTTGCCCATGTTTTTTATGCGGCTTTCGTACAGGTCGGAGAGTTCGTGCTTTTCCTGCTGGGAGCGGAACTGAAGCTGGTCGATCAGATCCAGCGCATCCCGCAGCGAGTAGCCGGAGCGGAACTTGTTATCGATCTCGGAAAAGATCTCGCCTATTTTGTATTCAATGGTGTCCGGTGAGGCAGCACGCTGACCGAAGCTCTGCAGGTAGGGAAAGAGGTCTTGGTTGACGAAGTCGATCAGGTCGGGGCCGGTCAGAGCGGCATCGTGGTCGGCACTGCCGTCCGCTTTCTTCGGTGCAGCCCAGGTCGACCAGCGGTGCGGGGTGTCGAGGATAGGAGCGTGCTTCGCCCCAGTCAGGACGGCGTGCTGGGATTTTTCGTATTCGTAATCTTCGAGGTATTTCAGGAACAGCAGCCAGGAGGTCTGCTCGGTGTAGTCGAGCTCTGAGGAGCACCCCGCTTCCTTCCAGAGAACGTCATCGAGGTTTTTGAAAGTCTGTTCGAACATAAGCCGCTACTATAACGGCGCTTCATTGAGATAGGAATCCACATTTTAAAACTTCATGATGAGTCCAGTTTTAATCAAAATGTTGGACCAGTGTGGGTTTAGACGAGGGCTACTTTCTGATGGTAGATGAGCGCGGCATGGTGATTGGGGCCCATCCATTTAGTGATCTCCGGATGCTGGTGATCGAGTCCTCCCGTGAAGGTGCCGAAGGCGGGGAGAATGAGATAGTGGTCGTTCCAGAGAAAGCAGGGCTTGGTGAGTTTCCGGTGACCAAGATCGACCGTGGCTTTCGGGTGATAGTGACCGACGATTTGAGGACGGTCATCCTTTCGATGGGGTTCATGAACCATGAGAAGATTTTTTAATGCGTATTGGTCAGATATCTGGCCGGGGAGGCCAATCCCGTGAGAGGAAAAAGCTTCCTTCAGGCCGAGGTCATCATGGTTCCCGGTGATCCAGAGGCATTGCGTGTCTAGCATACACTGTTGTAGAATCTGAAGGTCACTCAGTTCCAGGGCTTGCGGTCCATCGTGATCATGAAAGCTGTCACCAAGCAAAACAACCTTCTGCGGAGAGAGTGAATGAATTTCTGCAGCTAGTTTATTGAGGGTGACTTTCGTTTCATGCGGGGGAAGAACATACCCCCGTTTGCGCAGGGAGAGTGCTTTACCCAGATGCAGATCGGTGGCAACCAGGGTCTGGCACTCTGGGAGATAGCATGCTCCCGAAGGGCGAAGCTCAATCGCGATATCAGCAAATGTGATGTTCACTGGAAGAGATTAAACAAGGTTACGTGAAAAATGAATACTCCTTATTGACTATGAAGTCAGGCCAGCTTCTCGGAGTAGATCTTCTTCTCTGGCATCGAGTAAGGCTTCGACTGCGGATCCATCGATTGACTCCTGACTGACTTCCATGACCACGGGAACGGCAAAGGGAGAAATTCTGTCGAGACACTTAAATGCGTATTTTCCGTGGAATTCATTAAGGACGGACCGAAGTCGGTCCCAGGCGACCAGTCCGCGCTCTGCCTCTCTCTGTGTTGCTTTGAGAAGGATGTGGTCAGGTTCGTATTGGTGAAGAACATCGTAAATGAGATCTGAACTGAAGGTGACCTGTCGCCCGGTCTTTTTACGTCCGGGATAGCTGCGATCAATCAGACCGGAGACAAGTGCGACTTCCCGAAAGGTCCGCTTAAGAAGGTAAGAGGAAGACATCCAGGTATGGATTTCTTTTTCAAAATCATCTGGATCGAAAAGAGAGGGGATGATGGCGGGATCAGTAATGGGTTGAAGGGAACTGATGGCGACCGCGTAGTCGTTAGCGACAAAGCCCAGAGGTTGGAGCCCGGATTGTTCCATTCTTCTAGACAGTAGCAGACCCAGAGTCTGATGGGCGTTCCTCCCAGCGAAAGGATAGGTGACAAAAAAATGTTTACCGGATCGTGGAAAGCTTTCGACCAGCAGGTGGTCAGGGGCTGGAATCCCTGAGCGCTCAGCTTGTTTTTCAAGCCAGCCTCGCGTTTGTTCTGGGAGTTCTTTCCAGCGAGCTTTCTTCGAGATCAGGTTCCTCACTTCTTCAGAAAGGCTACTGGAGAGAGGAAGGCGGCCGCCTGCGAAAGCAGGAATGATATTGGCTGCACCTCGTGCCGGTGAAACTTGGACGGTCGAATCTTTAATCCCTTCAAAGCGAAGGAGTCGGCCTCCGAATTGGAAGCTCATTCCAGGCTCGAGCTGCTGGACAAAACGTTCTTCAATTTCGCCAATGCCCCGGTTACGGCCCAGCTTCACTTTCAAATGCGGATAGCTGACGATGGTGCCGATGTTCATCCGATGCTGACGCGCCAGTTTTTCATCACTGAGGGTGAGTTGATTTTGAGAGTTCAGGCAGATGCGTTGGAATTGAGGGTACGCTTTGAGCGCATAACCTCCGGTTGAATTGAATTCAAGAACTCGGTCAAAGTCGTCTCTGCTGAGGTTGGCATAGGGACCGGCGGTGATGACTTCTCTATAGAGTTCATCCGCAGCGAGGGGAGAGGAGGCGATGCGACCGATGGTGTACTGCATGAGTACGTCCAGAGACCCATCGCGGAGAAATTCGTTATCTGGTTTCCCGGCTAGGACCTGCTCAATGGCAGCGACGGTTTCGATGGATTCCATGCACTGAGTCGGGATGACGATTGCTTTGGAGGCTTTATCAAGCTGATGATTTGAGCGACCGATCCGCTGCATCAAGCGTGCGACTCCTTTAGGAGGACCCGCTTGGATGACTAAGTCAACTGCTCCCCAATCGATTCCTAAATCCAGCGAAGAGGTGGCAATCAGTGCGTCGAGTTTTCCGGAGGCCATGGCATCTTCCGCAGCGAGACGGAGTTCTTTTTCCAGGCTGCCATGATGAAGACCGAGCCGTATTTGTTTTTGATCCGGCTTGATAGAGAGACTGATCCGCTCTTGAAGATCCCGATAGAGCCGCTCTGCCTGAGCCCGTGTGTTAACAAAGACGATGGTGGATCGGTGCGCGCGAATGAATTTGAGAATGTCATCCGCAGCATGAGTCGCTCCGTGTCCTGACCACGGCAGGCGTTCATTGGGGCAATGAAGTGATAGATCTGCTGGTCCAGTTTCTTGTGATCCTTGTTGATAGGCATTGATGAGATGAACGGACTCGGGATCCTGAGGGCTCAGCCATTTCTGTAACTGGGAAGGCGTTTTCACCGTCGCAGAAAGGGCAATGATGCGGTGCGCTGGGGCTAGATTCCTTAAGCGAGCCAGGTGAAGTGAGAGTAAGTCGCCGCGCTTGTTATCAGCGAGAGCGTGGATTTCGTCGATAATGACATATTGCAGTGAGTAAAAAAGGGATGACGCATCAGCATGGCTATTCATGAGGGCCAGCGACTCCGGGGTCGTCATGAGCAGGTGGGGTGGATTTTTCATCTGAGCCCGCCGGCGATGACTGGGAGTATCACCTGTGCGGATTTCGCAGCGTATTTTGGAACCGATGAATTCGAGAGGATCCAGCAAATTGCGGTGAACGTCTTTTGTCAGTGCTTTCAGCGGGGAAATATAGAGACCGACCAGACCCGGTTTCGGAGTGTCATGATCAATTTGGTTCAGCAGGGGCAAAAACCCACAGAGGGTTTTACCCCCGCCAGTCGGGGCAATGACAAGGCACGACTTTTCTTGAACGGCTCTGAGGGTTTCGACCTGATGTGGATGAAGCGACCAGTCTTTCGATTCCAGCCATGGATCAAGAGGGTGGGCTGATGGATTTACCGACATTCCCTAATAAACCATGGCTTTTGGGAACTTCATCTCAGCCCAGAAAAGATCTAAATCGAATCAATAATTGCGTTCAGCGTGAGGCTGGGGCGCATAGCCGCTGATGCTTTTTCATCATCAAAGAGATAATATCCGCCGGCATCCACTGGCTGACTCTGGACCGCCAGGAGCTCTTTGATAATTTGTTCTTCAGCAGATAGAAGCTGCTGAGTGATGAGGGTAAATTTTTCCTTCAGCGACTCATTTTCAGTTTGTTCCGCCAGAGCCTGAGCCCAATAGAGTGCTAAATAGAAATGGCTGCCCCGGTTATCGATGCCTCCGAGTTTTCGAGTGGGAGATTTATTTTCTTCCAGGAACCTGCCTGTCGCCGCATCTAATGTATCGCCTAAGACCTTGGCTTCAGAAAGTTGGCAAGTGGTAGATAAATGATCGAAGGCTGCGGCGAGGGCCAGGAATTCACCTAAGGAGTCCCAGCGGAGATAATTTTCTTCGAGAAACTGCTGAACGTGTTTTGGAGCTGAGCCTCCTGCCCCGGTTTCGAAGAGGCCTCCACCTGCCATGAGAGGAACGATGGATAACATTTTCGCACTGGTGCCTAATTCTAAAATAGGGAAAAGATCAGTGAGATAATCCCGGAGGACATTTCCTGTCACCGAGATCGTGTCCTGGCCTTGAGCTATTCGTTTCAGGCTGAGCTGACAGGCTTCTGTCGGAGGGAGGATCTGGATATCGAGACCGTCGGTATCATGGTCCTGAAGGTAAAGGTTCACTTTTTTGATCAGTTCCGCGTCATGGGCACGCGTCTGGTCCAACCAAAAGATAACCGGAACCTGGGTGGCGTGGCCGCGCGTGACTGCCAGTTTGACCCAATCCCGGATGGGGGCATCTTTGGTTTGGCAAGCTCGCCAGATATCGCCTTCTTGCACCTCATGGCAGAGAAGCACGTTGCCTAGTGTATCGACGATCTGTATCTGCCCATCGCCGGGGGCAAGAAAGGTTTTATCATGAGATCCGTATTCTTCCGCCTTTTGAGCCATGAGTCCTACGTTGGGAACGGATCCCATCGTCGCCGGGTCGAGGGCCCCATTTTCACAGCAAAAGTCAATCACAGCCTGATACACTCCAGCATAAGAGCTATCCGGAATGACGGCTAAGGTATCCTGAAGGTTTCCCTCTGCATTCCACATTTGGCCTGAGCTGCGGATCATGGCGGGCATGGAGGCATCCACGATGACGTCACTGGGCACATGCAGGTTGGTAATTCCTTTGTCCGAGTTGACCTGGGCCAGCAGAGGGCCTGCGCTATAGAGGGTGGCGAGGTCGGCTTCAATTTCCGCTTTTTTCTCGGCAGCAAGCTGGTCGAGTTTCGAGACCAGATCCCCAAAACCATTATTGAAATCGATTTCGAGTGTTTCGAGGGTGGCCCGGTGCTTTTCGATCAGCTCGCTGAAAAAGACTTCAACACAATGGCCGAAAATAATGGGGTCAGAGACCTTCATCATCGTTGCTTTGAGATGAAGAGAGAAAAGAATGTTCGCTGATTTCGCTTCTTGAATTTGATCCTCCAAGAAGGCAACCAATGCATCTTTACTCATGTAGGTGCTGTCGATGATTTCTCCCGGAAGTAAAGAGGTTTTTTCCTTAAGCACCTGGGTTGATCCATCGGTGCCAGCGAATTGGATACGCACCTCAGTGGCACCATCGACACAGACCGATTTTTCATTCGAACGGAAATCGTTTTTCCCCATGGTCGCGACCGTCGTTTTCGAATCAGATGACCACTCGCCCATGGAATGAGGATGAGATTTGGCATAATTTTTTACCGCCAGCGGGGCCCGGCGATCGGAGTTGCCCTCGCGGAGGACAGGGTTCACCGCACTACCTTTTACCCGGTCATAGCGGGCCTTCGTTTCTTTCTCTTCATCGGTGACTGCTTCAGTCGGGTAATCGGGTAGAGAGTAACCTGCTGCCTGGAGTTCCTTGATGGCAGCGGTGAGTTGAGGGATGGAGGCCGAAATATTCGGGAGCTTGATGATATTCGCCTCAGGTGTCTGAGCGAGCTGACCCAGTTCAGAGAGGTGATCTCCGATTTGTTGTTCCGGTGTGAGTCGATCGGGGAATTGGGCCAGAATTCTCCCAGCTAAAGAGATGTCTCTGGTTTCAAAGGTCACACCCGCTGGCTTAGCGAAGGCTTGGACGATGGGTAGAAAGGAGTACGTCGCTAAGGCAGGAGCTTCGTCTGTTTTCGTGTAAATAATCTTTGGCGTCATCAGTGATGCATACTAAAGAGCGTTGAATTCGAATCGTCAACGATTCAACGAGGAGCCTGATTCAGGCTCCAGTCGTATGGTAAGTATCTGACCTGTGCATCTGCAGGTATTGGAACAGATCGATAACGATTGATGAATGGAAAGACGGCGCCTTTCTTCTCAAAATCTGCCCGATACCAGTCAAAGAGACTGGAGAGATAGAGCGCTCCATCCTTCTGCTCATAAGCGTAAGGGTTTTCAGAAATAAAATGACGAGTCACTGCTTCCAGTTGTTCCTCGAGTCGATTAGCGGCAAAGGGTTCGGAGATAAGAGGTGGGCAGCTTCTTGAGGCGCAGTTAATAGCAAAGTGGATGCGGGGGTCTTTAAATTGAGGAAGTAGAATTTCTTTTTCCAAGGCATCGAGCGAGGTGACTTTGCCGTCAACGGTGATGTCCTTATCTTTGAAAAACCCAAAGAAGGGGCGCACGGACTTCACTGACTCAATGGGATAATCCTCCAGCACTTTAACCAGGGTCCAGATATTATAGGCATTGATGTAGTAGGCTAGTCGTGTTGAACGATCGGTATTTGCAGGCAGGGGTTGCGCTACCGTCTCTGCCGCTTGACCTAAGCGTGCCAGATCATTGGGGTGGTCTTTCCAACCTTGATAATCCACTCCGTCAGCAGAGACGTATTTTTTTAGTAATAGAGCATAGTCATCGGTAATGGCGTTTACCCCGTCAGGGCCGGCAAGTGTGAACAGCAGTCCGATAAGCATCCAGATTTTCATAGAGATGAGAATGCTAGAAAGCTAAGGCTATTCCCATTATCTGCGTGATTTATGAGTCTGTGAAGAGACGGACCCATTCTTGAACAGAAAGGTGCTCCGGACGAAGGTCGGAATCAATCCCGATGGTGTTGCGTAATTTCTTTCGTCTCTGGGTAAACGCTTTTCTTAGGGTGGCATAGAACGTTTGGCGCTGGTCAAAGGTCAGTCGAAGATCCTCGTGCCGTTTGGCGCGGAAAATGACGGAGTCCACATTGGGTTCCGGATGAAAAACCGTAGGGCCGACTTTACGGAGGTTTTCAACCTCATAGCAGGCTTGAAGAAGGACGGTGATGGCTCCGTAGTTTTTGGTATTCATTTCTGCAGCAAAGCGTTGACCCGTTTCCCACTGGAGCACGATGACCATCGTCTTCGGTAGGTGCTCCTGTTGTAAGAGTTCAGCGATGAGCGGCGTCGAAATATTATACGGAAGATTGCCAGCAAAGTAATCGACAGGCAGGCGGCTCTGGTAGAGCTTAAGCGCATCTCCGCGGACTAAGGTAAAGTTTGGGTTCGGACCGAGGCGCTTTTCCAGATTGTCTCCCAGTCCTTTATCCAGTTCGATCGCCGTGACCGCATACCCTTTTTCTAAGAGCGGAAGGGTGAGTGAGCCCAGGCCAGGACCTACTTCGAGAACGTCTGCCCCCTCTGGTGCTTCTAACGCATTCACAATGAAACGAGCTAAGGACGGCTCACAAAGAAAATTCTGGCCCAACGATTTTAAAGGGCGCAGAGAGTCCTGCTCCAGTAGCCGTTTAATTTCTTCCCGAGTCATGTCAAAGCGATGAGAGACAAAGACTTGTCTTTTAGAGATCGAATTCACTCATCATTTTTTCTTTTCCGTCACGCTACTAATTTAGCAAGGGTGATTAGATCGGCGAGGGTAAAACTCGGATTGCAATTTGTCTTAGAGGCTTTGTACTCCGCATATATGTTAGATATCAAACGCCTTCGCGACGAACCGGATGTAATCAAGGAGCGGCTTCAGACCCGCTCTGCTGACTCAACCATCGTCGATGAAATTCTGGAGCTGGATCAGGACCGCCGGAAGAAAATCAGCCGGGTAGAAGAGCTAAAGGCGGAACGGAATACGATCAGTAAAGAAGTAGGGGCACGTAAATCGAAGGGTGAATCTGCTGATGATCTCCTTTCCGGGATGAAGGAAAAATCGGATCTCATTACCCAGCTCGATCAGGAGGCCAATGAGGTGGATGCCAAACAAAAGGCACTCCTCCTGACCATTCCGAACCCACCGCATCCGGACTGTCCGATTGGTGCGACTGCGGATGAAAATCCGGAAGTAAGCCGCTGGGGCGATAAAAAGGATTTCTCTTTCCAAGCCAAAGACCACGTCGCTCTTTGTGAAACACATCAACTGGTCGACTTCGAGGCAGCCGCTAAGATTTCTGGGAGTGGATATGCGGTTTACAAAGGTGCTGGAGCCAAACTCGAACGGGCTCTGATTCAATTCCTTCTCGATCTGCATACAGGAGATCATGGCTATACCGAACTATCGCCACCTTTCCTGATTCGCGAGGAGTGCATGGTTGGAACAGGGCAGCTTCCCAAGTTTCGGGAGGATATGTATGGGCTTGATGGAGATCAGGCTTTTTTGGCGCCCACAGCTGAAGTGCCTGTCACGAACTTACACCGGGAAGAAATGCTCAAGTCCGATGACTTACCGATTCAATATGCTGCTTATACACCCTGTTTTCGGCGTGAAGCGGGGAGCGCAGGGAAGGAAACGAAGGGCCTCACTCGAATGCACCAGTTCGATAAAGTGGAGCTGGTCCAGATTGTCCATCCTTCCCAGTCATATGAAGTGTTGGAAAACATCCGTACCCATGCCCAAACCGTGTTGGAGAAGCTAGGGCTCCATTACCGGACGATTGAATTGTGCACGGGTGACCTCGGGTTTGGTGCGGCGAAGTGCTATGACATCGAAGTTTGGGCGCCTGGGGCTGAAAGTTATCTGGAAGTATCTTCCTGCAGTAACTTCCTCGATTTCCAGGCTCGACGAATGAATCTTCGCTTCAAAGGCGTAACGCCTGAGGAGAAAAAGCCACAGTTCTGTCATACCCTCAATGGGTCAGGCACCGCCCTTCCACGCTTGTTCATTGCCTTGATCGAAACCTATCAGCAAGAAGATGGCTCTATTCTCATCCCTGACGCCCTTCAACCGTACTTCCACGCTGACCGTAT
>JBCBYL010000100.1:0-8517 GCA_039815855.1 Verrucomicrobiota bacterium | reverse complement strand
TGTTGTAGCTACTTACCTAGCATTTCGGAACATTAAATACAGCGACCGAATACCAAGGGAAGAAGAGTCCTATTATAGAAATGTTCATTTATCGCTCGAATTTATATTAGATTGATTTTGGTATTCGGTCGCTGTCTTTGTTGTAGCTACTTACCTAGCATTTCGGAACATTAAATACACACAGCACCACTTGGTGTCATTCATCGTTCTATATCTGCTGTGCAGAGTTGTTTTCCTAGTGATATTTCTAACGAGTCTTCCCGCTGGCCTTGCGAATGAACATCTATTCATCGGAGGATCATTATTAGTTACTGCTTTATCCTTCGGGTTATCCATCATTCTCCCGTTATCAAAATTGATTCATCTCGACACATATGAATCTTAATAGTGCCTCGAACAATGCTGGTGCAGCCTATTCACTACGCGCTTTGCGCTTCGTTCTTGGCTGACCACGAACGTTAGCTGACATGAAAAAATTCGAGCAGAATGTTGTTGAGATCCTTCTGAACGAAGCAGGATTAGACGAGTTACTCGATATTATCACCGAGAAAAATAACTCCGAAGTGTACGACTACACAGGACACGGATACTTTCTCGAAATTCAGAACGACAGTTTACCGGTAAAACGAATAGTTTTAGATAAGCCATATATCTCTGGTCACGCGGATGGAATTGATGATACAGGCTTTCTAGCTTTTATCGAGCATAATAGCTTTACCCTTGAATGCCATGGTTGCGCCGAAGGGATACCTGAAAATTATAGAGAGTTAGATATAGACATCAAATATGCTGACAAATCATAATACAGCTAACAAGCCAGTTTAGGCAACGTCCGGGGTAAAAAATGTTTAAATCTTTAGGGTCAGCCCTAGACATGGGAGACAAGTTTTTTTTATTTTTCTCTCGTCGAACTCTTGAAAAAACTCGAGCTCTGGGGAGGCTAGTGATTTGCCTCGATGTGGTCTTTGAGTGTGTCATAGCCGAAATCATTTTCAAAGTCGCGCCAGACGGTGTGGGAATGGTCTCCACCCCGTTGAACATTCGCGTATTCCATCAGGAAGGTCGGTCCCTGGATGCGATAATAGAACGGTTTTCCTTTCTCGATGGATCCACCAAAGGTAAAGGTGATTTTCTCGAAACCTGCGGCGTCGATCTTCTTCCAGTCATCGTCAGCAAACGCCTTGCGATAGCGTCCGATGTACTCATCGATGAGTAGTCGAAGCTGCTTCAGTTCTGCTTCCTTCATCTCCGCAGCTGGAATCCCATCAGGCTGGAGCGGACTGACTTTTTCCTTTGCGCGAGTCACGATTTCTCTGACCATCTCCTTCATGGCTGCACGTTCGAGTTGCTCTGGCGTAAATAAGCGGATCAATGACCTCGCCTGGTCTCCCTCGCCGGCCAAAGGACGTGATCCGTCTTCAAATTCATCCGGGTTGGCCCCGAAAAATGATGGGGTCAAGTAGACATCCTTCCCTTCGACCACCGTCAGATTGATCGAAAGGTGGTGCCCCTCCAGTCGCAATCCCCACGTCCCTGATGTCTCGGGCTCTCCAAAAAAGGCGACGTAATACTTCCCCGGGTCCCGGTGGTCGCTACGCTGGCTCTCTTCCCAGAGGATGCGCTCCGCTGCCACCACTCCCCTGGCTTTGGCATAGCCCTTCTCGCTCAAGGCGGTTTCCATCAGCTTCCAGGACTGTTTAACCTGATCTTCGGTCATCTCATTCCAACTCAAACCTGAGCGGTCGCGGGGAAAATAGTGCCAGTCGGTGCGCTCACTGGACTCAAAGGTCAAGAGGGCCGTCTTTTGTTGCTCCTCAGTCAACGTCGCCAGAAAAGCCAGAGCTTCCTCCGTCATCGACCGTATCCCCTCGCCCTCACTCGCTTTACTTCCTGCGCAAACGTTCAGAATCAGAAAAAGGAGGAGCCACGACGCGTTGACTTTCATAGACAGCATTCTACTGGTGTGTCCGTATTCGGTAAATCACTATCATGGCAAATGCCATTCTTGCTGAAGGTGCAGATAGTGGCGCTGCTCCATAAACTGTAGAAGTCATTAGGTAAATCGGCTTTAGACTGATGAATCAACCGGGAGCAGCGAAAAATCAGATCCGTCCTCTATTGAGGGAAGGCTGCATAAGGATCATCATCCGTGATCTTCTGTGCCAGTGACTTGGTGTCGTATGCCGTCATGGTAGGAATGTCGTAGCTCTTCAGGTCGATGCCATAGAGTACACGGAGCCAGAGGAAGACGCCTTCGTTCACCGCTAAATCCCCACCGTGACCATGTTGGTCCCGGAAGAGGGAGGCCTGTGCCTCACCCTTGCTCGGTGCAATCAGGGACGTTAACTCGGGCAACTGTTTATCCTCGTAAAGGCGCCAGAGATCTGACATCCACTGAGCCTGTGCCACCCGCATAAAGACGACTCCGGGGTATTTGGCCCGCAAGGCTTCCACTAAGCCTCCGGACGTTTGCATAATCGATTGAATCTCTTGGGTATACTCGGTGAAATCCTTTTCCTGCTTTTGCGCCCAGGGGCTCTGGAGGACAAAAACCGTTTTCGGATTATGCTCCAGCGCCAGATCCACCCAGCGGCTGTAGTCCTCCACCTCGCTTCCCACATAGTGAGCGGTCATAGCGACCAATTCCACACTTCCGCTCTTGAGCAGATCCTTGGCAGGTTTGCTGACTTGTTCATTGGCCCACAATTTACCGGGACTTCCTTTGGGGCCGCCGCTCGCAACGATGTACTGCTCGTGATTTTCTAATCCCAGGGCAACTGCATGCTGCTGGATTTTCATCACGATGGGGACAAAATAGCTATGGCCGAGAAACAAGCAGTTATAGCCCTTTTCCCTGCCTTCCTGCGGTGAACCTGCAGGTCGTTTAAATGAGAGGGTTTCTGTTGTTTCACCTTCTTCGGCTTCAGAAAGTGACGTTTTCAATTCCGGAAAACGTCTGTTCAGCATCTGTTGGGCTTGAAGGGGAAGCGAAGGGTAGTAGGCCTTCAATTCCTCGGTCGTTAGCGAACCGTCTTCATTGGTATCCGCATCCGGAGCAAACTCCAGAATTCGACTTTGGAATTTCTCAGGGATTTCAGTTTGAGCCCATCCGGTGGCAGCCGCCATCAGAATCAGGCATAGTGGAACCAGTCGTTTCATCATAAGGGGGTGAATGGGTTCTGTTGCAGGTTTCTTCTTCGGATGAATTCTTCGAAGGTTCTGATCATTCATACATGCTCTACTCTCAAACATCATCAAAGTTGCACAAAAAATACCCATCGCTCATTCTAATACGTCAGAACAGGTAAAATGACCGTGGATTGAGACTATTCCTTCAAGGGCAATGTCCAGGAGGTGCTCCCGTTTTTTAAATCCTTCACGATTCGGCCAGAATACTTTCCCTTATTCAGTTCAGATACAGGAATGTCTGATACGGCGTCCGCCTGGTTCAGGAGCTTGAGCCCATCCAAGGCCCAGGCGGCCTCCATGTCGGATTCTGCTTTTTTGACGATCTCTAAGAGAAATGAAGTGGCCAGATCTTCTTCCCCTAAGTATCCGAGAGCAACGGCAACTGGAATGACGACACTGGTGCTTGGGTCCTGCAGCGCTTTTTTGAGTTCGGAGAGAGACTCTTTGCCTATTTCTCCTTTAGCGGCAAGCATCCTCAGACCCATCGCACCCCAATGGCGCACAATAAGGTTTTCATCAGAAAGAGCCTCTTGGAATTGGCTTAGGTTGGCTTCGTTTTGATCAGAGGCCGCGCAAGCCAGCTGATATACTTTCTCTAACGGATACTGCTCATCTGACTGACCATATTCATAGATGGTTTCTTCCCCTCTTGAATTGATTTGCTCCATAACCAATTCTGGAATGAAGCCTGTATCACGGCTCTCGATGGCATGGAGATGTAATTGCTGACGCATTTTCTTCAGCATTTCAGGGTTCTCTTGAGCTAAATTATTCACTTCATGCGGATCGTTATCGGTATCATATAACTCCTCAGCGACCTGAGCTTGATAGTGAGCCGCTTGGATGACATCTGTTTTTCCCTGTTGGTGCGCGAGCGCATGATAAGTCTGTCCATCCTGCCGCATGGGGAAATAGAGCATTTGGAAGCGTGGGCGGTCCGTTTCAAAATTTCGGATATATTTCCATTGTCCATCGGTGACAGCACGCGAAGTATCCGGAGCCTCGTCAAAGCGCCCGGAGAAAAGATAAACCGTTTCAGGAGCGGGATCGACATCCGGGCCGGCGATCACATGACCACTCATACTCTCCGGGGCCTCGATTCCGGCCAGAGATAACCAAGTCTTAGGCATATCAATAAATTGAACGAGACGGTCAGAAACCGAACCCTGTTCTTGAGGTGCCAGGTGTTTCCATTTCTCAGGGAAATACATCATGAACGGGACACGGGTGCCGGAATCATGAAGGTAGCGCTTACTGCGCAGGGTAATGCCGCCATGATCTGAGCAATAGGCAATGATGGTGTCTTCTGCTTTTCCCGAGGCTTCCAATTCCTCAAGAATCTCACCAACCTGTGTATCCATTTTTTCGAGCTGATCGTAGTATCGCTGCCAATCTGTCAGCACTTCCGGAATCTTGAGCTGATAGGGTGGAATCGGCAATTGATCCGCAGTGGTCTCCGGCTCCTTCCCCTTCCACCGATCTGGAAAAACCTGACTCTCATGACTGATGGTCAAATTAAAGACAGCAAAGAAAGGTGCCGCTTCGGGACCGTTTTTGTAATGAGCATTCTTGCTACATTCGTCCCAGATCTCATTATTCTTAATGGAACTGGTATTGTAATCCGTTTTGCTCCTATTGGTGGCGTAATATCCAACCTTCCGCAGGAGCTCTGGATATGTCTTAAATTGATCTCGTGGCACCCGATATTTTGACCGCATTTGGTGGGTCCCCAGCGTCGAAGCCAGGGTTCCGAAAATCCAACTGTTCCGCGTCGGGGCACAGACCGGAGCGTTAGCAAAACAGTGGGTGTAACGTATCCCTTTCGCTGCTAGAGCATCTAAATGGGGAGTGCGCGCTTTCGGATCTCCATAGCATCCCAGATGACGCCCATTGTCTTCGCTGGTAATCCAGAGAAGGTTGGGTCTTTCCTGTTCCGCAAATGCTGAAAGTGTCAGCAGACTCGCGAGGAAAGAGAAGACTAGCGTTAGTGGTTTCAATGGGTGGAGAAATTTGCTTATGGCAAAGGCACGTCTCGGCTGCCAGGGCCTTTGCGAATGGTAGCAAGTAATTCCTGCCCTTGGCGGACGACATCCGACTCATCTTCACTGAGGTTTTTCGTTTCTCCGGGATCAGCTTCCAGATCGTAGAGCTCAAGGGTGAGTTCTGTGCCATTCGGAAGTTGAGAATCAATCAGCTTCCATTTCCCAAAACGGAGGGCCTGTTGCCCCGGCGCATTACGGAAAACACCATGAACCCGCTTCGAAGCTGCATCAGGATCGGATAAGACATGGCTAAAGGAAATACTATCAGGAGCGACTGTCTCAGGCAGATCATCGGTGCCCAGCATCCCGGCAACCGTGGCAAACAAGTCTGCTGTGGTTGCGAAAGCAGACGTCTTTGTGCCGGGTTGTACCACCTTAGGATAACTGACTATCAGCGGAACGCGCAGGCCCCCTTCATAAATCTCATGTTTATCCCCTCTCCAGTCACCATTGATTTTTAAGCCAGCTTCGATTGCCTGGTTTTCCGGCATGATCTTGGGGGCTTTCGTCGGAATGTCCCCTCCGTTATCACTGGTAAAAATGAAGATGGTATTCTCTAACTCTCCCTTCTCTTTGAGGGCCTTGATGATCTCGCCTACGGACTCATCGGTGTCATGGATGAAATCTCCATAGGCTCCCGCCTTACTGGAACCAAAGTTTTTTGCTGAGGGCATAATGGGGTGATGTACCGAAACAGATGCAAAATAGAGAAAAAAGGGTTTCAATCCGTCCCGTTCCTGAATCCATTTGGCGGCACGGCTCGTGATGTCCGGCATGACTTCGGGCTCGTTCCTCTGAGGTGCGTCATAGCCGGTGTATTGCTTGCCGTAGAAACTGATTCCGTAATTGGAAATGCGGTCTGATCTTAAGCCGTAGATTCCGTTGTTCTCGATGTAGACCTTATGGATATCATCCATGTTGTTGGGCACGCCAAAATGGTAATCGAACCCAATATCATTCGGTCCTGGCGTAATATCACCCAGAAGATTCTTGAACTGCTTCTGAAAATAGCCGAGGTGCCATTTCCCGAAATGAGCGGTTTCATAGCCTTTTTCCTGAAGCCAGCTCGCAATCGTTGTCCTCTCCGGGTTGATTAAGAGCGGATCGTTTGTATTCACCACTCCTGCCTTTAGATGAGTCCTCCAGGAATAACGCCCGGTCAACATCGTGTATCGGGTGGGGCTGCAAACGGAGGCTGTCGTCGACGCATTGATGAAGGACATTCCCATTTCTGCGAGGCCATCAATGTGTGGGGTTTGAACAAGTTCAGGATCAGCCCCGTAGCAGTTCACACTGCCATATCCCATGTCGTCGACCATATAGATGATGATGTTGGGCTCTTTCGCGGCTTTCGTTTCAGTTGAACTCGCAGTCTGGTTACTGCCATCGCACCCCTGTAGCAAGGTGAATGTGGTAATGGCTAAAATAGGGACGATAGAAGGAAATAGTGTTAATCTCATAAATGACTTTTAAACGTTAGGCTTTTGAGCATGGCCATTCAAGCAAGATTAAATCTTTCATCTGATCTTGCTGATTCCTACCACTCGCCCTAACTTGTTACAAAGTCATTCATTTTAACTTATGAGTTCTCTCACACGCTATCTTTGCATTCCAGTCATCATTTTCATGGTTGGACTATCGAGTTCTGCCCTCGCAGCTCCGCCTAATATTGTTCTCCTTTTGACTGACGATCAGGGCTTCGGTGACTTAGGGCACACCGGCAATCCTATCTTGAAGACCCCTGCGATCGACGCTTTTGCTCAGGAGAGCATTGAGTTTAGGAAGTTTTATGTCAGCCCAGTCTGCACCCCGACCCGTGCCAGCCTCATGACAGGCCGCTACAATTATCGAACCGGCGCGATCGACACCTGGAAAGGCTTGGCTACCATGCATCAGGACGAAATGACTCTGGCCGAAGTGCTCAAGAAGGAAGGTTATGCCACCGGCCTCTTCGGAAAATGGCATCTGGGTGATACCTATCCATACCGACCGCAGGACCAGGGATTCGATACCGTGCTCATGCACCGTGGGGGTGGCATTGGTCAGCCCTCTGATCCCCCCGGTAATACCTATTTTAATCCCTACCTCACACTCAATGGTCAAATGCAGGAATTCGAAGGCTACTGCATGGATATTTATACCGATCACACCTTAGCCTTCATCGAAGCCAATCAGGATCAGCCCTTTTTTGCCTACCTCGCCACCAATACTCCACATACCCCGCTCCAAGTCCCGGAAAAATATTCTCAGCCCTATCTCGATGCCGGAGTGCCTGAAAAGACCAGCCTGATCTATGGTATGGTCGCTAACATCGATGAAAATTTTAAGCGTGTTCTCGATAAGCTCGATGAACTGAATTTGACTGAAAATACGATTGTCATTTTCATGAGTGATAATGGCCCAAAGGTCTTTTCTGACGCACGGCACGTGGCAGGTATGAGAGGAGAAAAAACTCAAATCTACGAGGCAGGTATCCGATCCCCATTCTTTTTCAGATGGCCTGCAACTTTCGATTCCCCGAGGCAGATCGACACCATTGCCGCCCATATCGACCTCATGCCGACTCTTCTCGAAGCCTGCGGTCTGGATTCCTCTTCCTCTGATTTTGACGGGGCGAATCTCTTACCCCTCATGAAAGAGGCCAGCGCAGACTGGCCGAACCGGACCCTCTTTATGCAATGGCATCGAGGCGCACCTCCCGCCCCCTACTGCAATTTCGCAGCCATCGAAGACCGTTATAAACTACTCCAGCAAAACAATGCCAAAGACCCGAAGAAGCCGGTTATTTTTGAATTGTATGACCTGCAGAAAGATCCCTCCGAAACAGTCAATCTGGCCGAGACCCATCCGGAAATAGTCAATCGTATCCGGCTCGCCTACGATAAATGGTTCGAAGATGTTTCATCGACTCGAGGATATCCCGAAATGCCCTCACACATCGGATCTCACAACGAAAATCCTGTCCTGCTTACCCATCAGGATCGTATGAGTGGTAAAATATGGGGAGTCTCAGACTATTATTCAGATGCCTTCTGGCCAATCGAGATCCTTCAAGATGGAGACTATCAGGTGACTTTCGATCTCTATTCTGAGCAGGAAGATGACGCCACCGCTGTTTTGAATATCGGAGATCAAGAATTCACCACCGAGATTGCCTCAGGAAGTACCGAAGGTGTTTTTAAAAAGCTCCCATTGAAAAAAGGTACAGCCAGGCTGACAGCTAAAATTAATTCCTCTTCAAAGTCGAGCAGCCCGCGATTTGTCGAATTGGAGTGGTTGCCATAAC
>JBCBYL010000181.1:0-3518 GCA_039815855.1 Verrucomicrobiota bacterium | reverse complement strand
GCATCATTACGTTGCAAATTCAAAGAAGTGGTACTTTCGGAACAATTGGAGAAGACTGGTATCCTGAAAGCATCTCTCCGAAGAGCTAGCTCTGGACTTGTTGCAAATTGTGACAATATGATTTTACACCATGACACCACTGAGCGGTGTTCTCTATCATTAGAAAAGTAAAAACAGAATTCATCTTTCTTAACACAGAAATCAGTATTCAATCTTTAACAATCTGGAACAGGTTCAAATGCGGAATTTTCTAAAACATCTACTCAATCGCTATCAGTATTGCATTCATCGAATCGATCCTTTAACCCAAGCAATGAACAAAGCAGGCTCAGATAAGGGCTGGGGCCTTAAGGGTAAGCATTATTATACAAGGGTGTATGATCAGATTTTTCGGAAATGGCAGCATGAGCCAATTACCCTAGTTGAAATTGGTTTGTTAAGGCCCGATTGGGATCAGCGTAGGAAAACACAAGGGCATGAAGGTGTAAGCGATGCCGTTGCTTTTGCGGCCCCCTCTCTGGAAGCGTGGAGAGCCTACTTCCCAAATGCTAAGATAGTGGGTTTTGATATCGATGATTTCTCTAAGGTCATGCTTAAAAATGTGCATATTCTCCAGGGAGATATGTCTTCAGTCGATGACTTGAAGCAGTTGTTAGAGGCTTGCAATTACTCAATGGATATTGTTATTGATGATGGCAGTCATGTTTCCCACCACCAACAAATATGCTTTAGCACTTTATTTCCCCACCTGAAGCCAGGCGGTATGTATATCATCGAGGATCTTCATTGGCAGGATGGCATTTATGAACAAAGCGAGGCGATGAAGACAAGGGAGATGCTACGTCGCTTTCGAGTCACAGGCACACTTGAATCTAATGACTTTTCAGCAAAGCAGGGCGCAGAGATCGCGGCCTCGATAGATCATGTCCGCTTTTATGATTCTATCGAAACAACGGTGGAAGACACGGAAGACGCACTTTGTGTCATTGTGAAGAAAGGATAATTGCCTTATTTTGCAATAGGAAAGCAGATGAAATCGAAATATTGTTTTCTCTCAGCAAGAGCTTACTGCCACAAAGAGATGGTATTTTCCACTTAGCTGGAGGAATTTAGTTAAATGAATCTGGTAAGCCTGCGTGTACTAGCTGAATCTTTTGGTATTGGCTATCTTCCCGTCAAGGTCTTAAAGGGACCAGCTCGTGGGGCTTGGTGGAGTGTCTTTCCTTATTCTGCATACTGGAGGACAGATGGAGGGAACACCTGGATTGCAGAGACGATAGAGAAATATGGGTGTCAGCCCGGTCTTCATTGCTGGGATTTGGGCGCACATTACGGGATTTTTTCGGTCGCCATGGCACGAGGCGTGGGGCCGACCGGATCCGTGGTGGCATTTGAGCCGGATCCGGTTTCCTCTCGTCGACTCCGTTGGCACCGTTGTTTGAATCAACTAGATAACTTAACTTGTATCGAAGCCGCTGGTTCCGACCATGACGGAGTAGCTAGGCTTTACCAGTATGGTGAGTTCGGTGGAACCACTTCCCATTTACCCTTTCCAAATGAGAATGTTACTGCCGTACCCTATCAGGAGATCTGTCTAATCCATTTGGATGAATGGTTCAAAGGAGCAGACTATTCTCCCCCTGATTTCATCAAGATCGATGTGGAAGGCCATGGAAACGCTGCCCTAGAAGGGATGAGTTCGGTTCTGGAAGAACACAGGCCTGTCATTCTCATGGCTTTTCACGGACACGATGAGAATAAGATTGGGTTTCCTATGCTCAGGAAGCTCGGCTATGCTGCTGAGGATCAAGAGGGCCAGAGAGTAGAGGAACTGGAAGAGCAAAAATCCTGCGATTTGTTGATGATTCCGCGAGATGTTCACTGATGAGACCACTCGTTTCTGTTATTATTCCCTGCCATAATGCTGCCTCATTCGTTGGCGAAGCGCTGGTATCTGTAATGAACCAGACATGGTCCAGTATAGAAATCATTGTGGTCGATGACGGTTCCACGGATGAGAGCTCCGCTATTCTGAAAGACTATACAATACATGGGGTTCATCTGATAACAGAAGTTTGCGGTAGTGCCGCCAAAGCACGTAACCGGGGCTTCCAAGAAGCGAAAGGGGACTACATTAAATTTTTTGATGCGGATGATTTGCTTTCGCCTGATCATATCAGTTTGCAGGTAGAACAACTCTCGGGCCGCATGGATGCCGTCGCTTCAGCGGAGTGGGGCCGCTTCTATGATGGCGATTTGGACAGTTTTAAGTTGAATCCCGAAGATACTTGGAGGGACATGGAATCTTCCGAGTGGCTAATTGAAGCATGGAGAAAAGCCCGCCCAATGATGCAACCAGGAATTTTTCTTATCCCCAGGCCGGTTCTGGAGTCAGCAGGTGGATGGGATGAAGAGTTGACACTCATCGATGATTTCGATTTTTTTTCGCGTGTTCTCTGTCATGCCAATGAGGTTCTTTTCACACCTGGCGCCATTCTTTATTACCGATCCGGAATATCGGGAAGTCTATCTGGTAGAAATAACCGCCAAGCAGTGGAATCAGCATTTCATTCACTCATGCGGGGAACCAATCACCTCCTGGCCCGCCGGTCCGATAAGCAGGCCAGACTCGCCTGCGCCAATATCCTGCAGGATTTTATCTACACCTATTATCCACATCATTCGGATCTCACTGTACAGATGTCTGCTCGCATTCAAGAGCTAGGCGGGAGCTGCCTTGAAGCGGACGGGCCTCCTGGATTTCATCGTCTTCGTAAATTGATAGGTTGGAAAGCAAGCCGAAGAGTGCAGCGATTGATGAGGCGTTAAATGAGAGTGCAGATATTTCATCCTTCGGTAGCCCCCTTTGTGCAACAGGCGGCTTTGGCTTTTCAGGAAGGATCCCTTTTGGATCATTATTACACAGCGGTTGCTTATCAACCAGAGTCTGTCTGGCAACAAACTCTTTTTCGTTGCGGTCGGCTCGCGGGTTTTCCTTTTGAAGAAGCGTTTCAAAAACGTGACCTGGAATCCGCCTTGAAGCCCTTTGTGAAAACACGACCTTTACCGGAATTACTCAGACTCTTCACCAGCCGTGTTAATCAATCTGGAGTCTGGACAGATCTGATTTGGGAATGGGGAGAGAAAGGCTTCGATCAATGGGTCGCTGCCCAATTGTCTAAGAAATCTAGTCTGGTCTATGGCTACGAACACGCTTGTCTGTCCACATTTCAACGAGCCAAAACACAAGGTATAAGAACGATCTACGATGTCCCTGCTCCAGAAACGACTCGTGTCCGTTCTTTAATGGAAGAGGCGATGAAAGAATTTCCTGATCTACAATCTGACTGGTTTGAAGCGACTTCACGTAAAGAACCCAGACGTCTCCAGCGCAGGAAGAAAGAGTGGCAACTTGCTGATAGAGTGATCTGTGCATCTGAATTTACGAAAAAGACTTTTGCAGATGCTGGATACGTCTGGGTTCTTTACGTGAAGTCGCTTCAAACCAGTCAGATTGT